>NZ_JBYSZI010000018.1:0-92388 GCF_058787075.1 Cupriavidus sp. FW305-46 | reverse complement strand
GAAACGGGTGATGCATCCGCCAGCGGCAAGCTGACGGTCACTGACGTCGATACCGGTGAAGCGCACTTCGCCGCGGTGGCGCCGGAGAGCCTGGCGGGGCAGTACGGCACCTTCAGCTTCGACAGCAACACCGGCGCCTGGAACTATACGCTCGACAACACCAAGGCCGATGCCCTGTTCGCGGGCCAGCAGGCCAGCGATTCGCTGACGGTGTCTTCGGCCGACCAGACCGCGCAGCAGACCATCAAGGTCAATATCACTGGGGCCAACGACCACGCCACCATCACGTCCTCGGCCACCGAGGACAAGGCGGTGACCGAAGCCGGCGGCGCAGGCAATGCTGAAACGGGTGATGCATCCGCCAGCGGCAAGCTGACGGTCACTGACGTCGATACCGGTGAAGCGCACTTCGCCGCGGTCGCGCCGGAGAGCCTGGCGGGGCAGTACGGCACCTTCAGCTTCGACAGCAACACTGGCGCCTGGACCTACACGCTCGACAACACCAAGGCCGATGCCCTGTTCGCGGGCCAGCAGGCCAGTGATTCGTTGACGGTGTCTTCGGCCGACCAGACCGCGCAGCAGATCATCAAGGTCAACATCACTGGCGCCAACGACCACGCCACCATCACGGCCTCGGCCACCGAGGACAAGGCGGTGACCGAGGCTGGCGGCGCTGGCAATGCTGAAACTGGCGACGCATCCGCCAGCGGCAAACTGACGGTTACCGACGTCGATACCGGTGAAGCGCACTTCGCCGCGGTCGCGCCGGAGAGCCTGGCCGGACAGTACGGCACCTTCAGCTTCGACAGCAACACCGGCGCCTGGAACTATACGCTCGACAACAACAAGGCCGATGCCCTGTTCGCGGGCCAGCAGGTCAGTGATTCGTTGACGGTGTCTTCGGCCGACCAGACCGCGCAGCAGATCATCAAGGTCAACATCACTGGCGCCAACGACCACGCCACCATCACGGCCTCGGCCACCGAGGACAAGGCGGTGACCGAGGCTGGCGGCGCTGGCAATGCTGAAACTGGCGACGCATCCGCCAGCGGCAAACTGGTGGTCACCGATGTCGATGCCGGTGAAGCGCACTTCGCCGCGGTGCCGCCGGAGAGCCTGGCGGGCAATTACGGCACCTTCACCTTCGACAGCGGCACCGGGGCCTGGACCTATACGCTGGACAACACCAAGGCCGATGCCCTGATCGCGGGCCAGCAGGTCAGTGATTCGCTGACAGTGTCTTCGGCAGACCAGACTGCACAGCAGATCATCAAGGTCAACATCACTGGCGCCAACGACCACGCCACCATCACGGCCTCGGCCAACGAGGACAAGGTGGTGACCGAGGCTGGTGGTGCAGGCAACACCGACCCCGGCGACGCATCCGCCAGCGGCAAGCTGACGGTCACTGACGTCGATGCCGATCAAGCGCACTTCGCCGCGGTATCGCCGGACAGCCTGGCGGGCCATTACGGCACCTTCACCTTCAACGGCAATACCGGCGCCTGGACCTATACGCTGGACAACACCAAGGCCGATGCGCTCGCCGCAGGGCAGCATGTGACCGACAAGCTGATCGTGCAATCCGCGGATCTCACTGCCAGCCAGGAGGTTGCCGTCAATATCACTGGCGCCAATGATGCCGTTGTGAACGCCGTGCCTGCGGCGCAGGCAGTCAATGAAGATACGCCACTGGTGTTCGGCACGGCCAATGGCAATGCGTTCAGCATCTCCGACGTGGACAACGGCAGCCACACCGTGACGTTGAGTGCGAGCGCCGGCACGATCTCGCTGAACGATGTCGCGGGGCTGCAGTTCCTCGCGGGCGACGGCACCGCGGACAGAACCATGACGTTCACCGGTAGTGACGCAGCGATCAGTGCCGCGCTGGACGGCCTGCGTTTCGTTGGCGACAAGGACTACGCGGGGGCGGCGTCGGTGCAGATGCAGACCAGCGATGGCGCTTCGGTCGATACCGATACGGTGGCGATTACGCTCAATCCCGTCAATGACGCGCCGGTGGCAGCGGGGGACGTGATCCATGTTTCGTACGACGAGAACGGCAACAACAATATCCTGATCCCGGTCAGCGCGCTGCTTGCCAATGATGGCGATGTAGATGGCAGGGCCCTGTCAATCACCGCGGTGACGCCTGGGACGGGCGCGGGAAGCACTGCGGCACTGGGTACAGGCGGCAGCTACATCACGTTGAACACCAGCGGCGGAACGGGGCAAGGCAGCTTCAGCTATACCGTGTACGACGGAGCGGGTGGTACCAGCACGGGGACCGTTACGGTCAATGTCCTGTCGACCACCGGATCTGTCACGGTGTCGCTGGAGAACCAGAACTATCAGGCTTCCTACCTGAATGGCGGCAGCGGCATCGATACGCAGAAGGGCGCCGGCGCTGCGGACGTCTTCATTGGCGGAGCGGGCAACGACTCGCTCAACGGCGGCGCCGGCGACGACGTGCTGCGCGGTGGCGCGGGCAACGATACGATCGACGGCGGCGCAGGTATCGACATGCTTGATTTCTCCGATTCGACCAGGGGTATCACCTTCACGCTGACGCAAGGTAGCGGTACAGCTAACCTGTCCGGCCTGGGCTCGGATACTTACAGCAATATGGAGGGCGTGATCGGCTCGGCGTCAGCCGACGTGCTGACCGGCAGTACCGCCAACGACATCCTTCGCGGTGGCGCGGGCGATGACATCATCAACGGCGGCGACGGCATCGACCTGCTTGATTTCTCCGATGCCACCGGCGGGGTTGTGTTCACTCTGACGCAGAGCAACAGCCCCACCACGGCAGGCCCGGTCGTGACCGGCCTCGGTGCCGACAGCTACAGCAACGTGGAAGGCGTCATCGGCTCCGCCTTCAACGACAACCTCACCGGCTCAGCTGGCAACGACGTGCTGCGTGGCGGCGCGGGTAACGACTTGCTGGTCGGAGGCGCCGGCAACGACGTACTGCCGGGGGGGGCGGGCCCCGACACATTGACCGGCGGCACCGGCAGCGACACCTTCCGCTTCCTGCGCGCGGACCCCGCCTCGGTCGACACCATCACCGACTTCGGTGTGGCGCCGGTGGCTTCCGGTGGCGATGTGCTGGATCTTTCCGACCTGCTTTCCGGTGTTGGTGTGACCACCGCCAACGCGGCGCAGTTCGTGCGCCTGTCGGAGGTCGATGGCAACACCGTGGTCAGCCTGGATCGGGATGGCAGTGGCGCGGCGGCTGCATTCCAGGACGTGGCCGTGCTGCAGGGCGTGGTCGGGCTCGATCTCAACACGTTGTTGAGCAACGGCAATATCCACACCGCCTGAGCCGCGCGATCGGTGGCGGATTCAGGGAGGGAAACGCAGGGCGGCAGTAAAGCCGGAATCCGGCGCAGTTGAAAACCATAATAAACGGGTAGCGCACCGCTTCCCGCATCGCGCAGGCGCCGGCCAGCGCGATACGCGGCAGCGGGTGCGCCCGAGTGGGGGAAGCATGACAACGACATGGTGCCGGCTGGCACATGTACTGCTATGGGCAGCCATGGTGGTGCCGCATCACGCGGCAGCCCAGGCGCTACGCCAGGCAGTCGAGCAAGCCGTGCATACCAATCCCGAAGTGCTGGCTGCGGGCAGCCGCCGGCTGGCCGCGGACGAGGGGCTGACGCAGGCGCGCGCCGGCTACCTGCCGCGGGTCGATGTCAATGCCGCCACCGGTCGCGTACGCCTGGACAGCCACAGCACCCGGCTGATGGGCCTGTCCGACTCTTCCTATGCCAGCCATGCGGCCGGCGTGACGATCTCGCAGATGCTGTTCGACGGCTTTGCCACCAGCAGCGATGTGGAGCGGCAGGGGGCCCGGATCGACGGCGCGGCCTATCGGGTCGGCGCGACTGCCGAAGACATCGCGCTGCGCACGGTCGGCGTCTATGTGGAGGTGCTGCGGCGCCAGGAAACCGTGGCCATCGGCCTGGCCAATCTGGAAGCGCACCAGCACATCTATGACCAGATCCGGCTTGGCGCCGACAACGGAGTGTTGCGCCGCGCCGATCTGTATCAGGTCGAAAGCCGCCTGGCGCTGGCCAAGGCCAGCCTGCGGGCCGAGCAGGGCAGCCTGCAGGACGCCATGACAGCCTATTTGCGCGTGGTCGGCGCGCCGCCAGAGGCCTTGTCCAGGCCGGAGTCGCTGTCGACGCTCCTGCCTGCCACCGAACGGGAGGCGCAGCAGGTGGCAAGCGCCAACCACCCTGCGCTGGGTGCCGGGCAGGCCGATATCGCCGAAGCCCAGGCCGGGCGTTCGCTGGCCAAGGCCGCGTTGTGGCCAAGGCTGGATCTGGAGGTCGGCGTGGCGCGCGACCGCGACCGCGTGCTTGGCACCACCGACGAGCGCAGCGTGATGCTGCGCGTGCGCTACAACCTGTTTCGTGGCAACGCCGACAAGGCGCGCATCAACGAGGCCGGCTACCAGGTCCAGGAAGCTGAGCAGAACCTGGACCGGCTGCGCCGGCAGGTGCAGGAAAGCGTGTCGCAGGCCTATAACGCCCACCTGACGGCGCAGGACCGGTTGGTGAGCCTCAAGCAATACGTGGAGGCCAGCGATGCCACGCGCGTCAGCTACGGCAAGCAATTCCGGATCGGGCAGCGCAGCCTGCTAGACCTGCTGAATGCCGAGAACGAGTACTTCAGCGCGCGTACTGGCTACGTCACCGGCCAGTACACCGAACTGGCCAGCCAGTACCGCATCCTTGCCGGCATGGGCTTGCTGCTGGCGACCTTGCAGGTGCCGCCGCCCCAGACGGGGATGGTGCAGGTGGGCCAGCGGGCAGCGCCGCCGGTGGGACAGAGGTAGGGAGGAGGGACGGTGCCGGGCAATCCCGCATACATCTTCAGCCGCCGGCCACCGGAGATCCTGACCCCGCCCGCATCAGCCCGGCACGGCCTCGCCCCGCAATCCTCGCATCCGATACTCTCCCGGCGCCACGCCGGTCCATTTCTTGAAGGCCCGGTGGAACGTGCTCGGTTCTGAGAAGCCAAGCCGCAGGGCCACGTCCTGCAGCGTCATGCCGGGGCGCTCCATCATGCCGATGGCAACGTCGCGGCGCAGGCTGTCCTTGATGCTCTGGTAGCCGCTGCCCTCGTCGCGCAGCCGGCGGCGCAGCGTCTGGGGCGTGAGCCGCAGCATCTGCGCCATCTGCTCCAGCGACGGCAGTTCATCATCCAGGTGGGAGCGCAAGTGCTGCCGGATGCGCTCGGCCAGGCAGCTGTTGTCGCGGTAGCGGATCAGCAGGTTGCGCGGCGTCTCGCGCAGGAACTCGCGCAGGCTGGCGGCGTCCTGCATCACCGGCAGGCGCAGGCTGGCGCCATCGAAATGCAGCACGGAGACAGGCTGGCCGTAATGCACGGCGGCCTTGAAGACGCGCTCGGTCTCCGGGCCGCCCTGCGACGGCGCGGCGCTCAGGTCGACCCTCGCCAGCGGGATATGGCCGGCCACCAGCCAGCTGAGCAGCGCGTAGGCATGGAACACGAAAGTCGATTCGGCAAAGCTGCGGCAGGCCGAGGCCGGCGCGCGCGGATGCAGCACCACGGAGGCGGTCTTGCCGTCGGCGCTGACATGCAGGCGTGGCGCGAAGGCGTCGATATGGAGCCGGTACAGGCGCAGCCCGGCGCGGATGGCGTCTTCCAGCGTGGCGCAATGGATCAGGTTGCGGCACGCCTGCGCAAACGCGCCCGGGGTCACGGGCCGGTCCAGCAGCCCCCACAGTTCATCGCGCATGACGCGGCGCAGCGTGCGGATCAGCGCCGCGTACTGGCCCTGGGTGACGCGCGCATTGGGCGAGGCCAGCAGCGCCGGCGAAATCCCGGCCCGGCGCAGCAGCGGGGCAATGTCGTGGCCCAGCCGGCGCGGGCCCAGCAGGATGTGATCCACATGCTGGACCGCAATGGTGTGGCGCGCCGAGGCCTGGGGCGCGGCCTGCGCCGTGGTGGCAGGGGCCTCGGCCCGGCCGCTGGCATGGCCATGTCCGAGCACCGGCGGCAGTGTGCTGCCGGGGAGGTGCAGTTTGCCCGGCACGGGCGGGCGCGGCGATGACAGGACAGCGGTATGCATGGGTCTCCTCATCACGGTGGCGCGTCGGCGCCGGCACCGCGGAACGGCTGGCTCCGCGGGGCGTTGACGGACGTTTTGCCTCATCGTCCCGGCACCTTAGCAAGCCGCGACCGCACCGCACAATCGGGATTTGCCAAAGGCTGCCTTCCATCTGAGCGATTCGGCCAATCATTTTGGCTTGTCTGGTCATTGTCCACGCACCGCAGCATCGCGCACTCTCCGGCTGATACCGATACAAGGCCGGCCCACCGGCCCGGACGGGACCAGAAACGGGGCAACCACCCGTTCCCCGCCTCAGGAAAAACAATGGAGACAACAACACATGCAGGCAGATCGTCGTAGTGCGCTGTGGCGCTTTGGGGCCGGATTGCTGGCGTGGGGCGGCGTTGCCGCCGGGATGCTGGGGGCGGGCGCGGCGCTCGCGCAGAGCGAATTCCCGGCGCGCACCGTGCGCATGGTCGTGCCCTTCCCGGCCGGTGGCGCCACCGATGTGCTGGCCCGCGCCATTGCCGAAGGGCTGGGCAAGGCCTGGAAGCGCCCGGTGGTGGTGGAAAACCGCCCGGGTGCGAGCGGCATGCTCGGCGCCGAGGTGGTCGCCCGTGCCGAGGCCGACGGCTACACCGCGCTGCTGACGATCACGCCGCTGGTGCAGGCGCCAAGCCTGTATGCCCGGGCGCCCTATGACCCGGTGAAGGATTTCGCCGCGGTGTCCGAGCTCGGCACGACCAACCTGGTGTTCGCCGTCAACAGCAATGCGGTGCCTGCCACCAACCTGAAAGACTTCATCGCGCAGGTTCGCGCCAAGCCGAAGCAGTTCTCCTACGGCTCGTTCGGGGCCGGCTCGAGTGGCCACCTGTACGGCGAGGTCTTCAACGAGGCCGCCAAGATCGACATGCTCCATGTCTCATACAAGGGCGAGGCTCCGGAGCTGAACGACCTGCTGGGCGGCCAGGTGCCGGCGGCGGTGATCTCGGTGATGGGCGCCAAGCCCCACGTCGCCACCGGCCGCCTGCGCGCCCTCGCGGTGACTGGCCCCGCGCGCGCGCCGCAACTGCCGGATGTGCCGACTTTCCGCGAAGCCGGCATTGAAGGCATGGATGCGATGGGCTGGTTCGGGCTGCTGCTGCCGGCCGCCACGCCGCGGCCGATCGTTGAGAAGTTCTCGGCGGACGTCAACCGCGTGCTGGCCCAGCCCGACGTGCGCAAGCGCATGAACGAGCTTGGCGTGATCCTGACCGGCAGCACGCCGGACGCGTTTGCCCAGACCATCCAGGCCGACTATGTCCGCTGGGGCAAGGTGATCCGCACCAGGAACATCCGCCTGGATTAAGTCATTCCCGTTTGACCTGTCGATTGCCGCAAATGAAGCCTGCTACAAATACCAATCAGCCATTCCGTTCCCCCGCCTGGCCGCCCGGCCTGCCGGCCACGCTGCATACGCCTCGCACCAGCCTGTTTTATAACGTCGAGGCGGCGGCGCACCGCTATCCGGACAAGACCGCGATCCAGTATTTCGGCACCGCGATCTCCTACGGCCAGCTGCAGGACGAGATCGAACGGATGGCCGGCTACCTGCAGCAAGCCTGCGGCATCGAGCCGGGCGACCGGGTGCTGCTGTTCAGCCAGAACTGCCCGCAGTTCATCATTGCCTACTACGCGATCCTGCGCGCCGAAGGCGTGGTGGTCCCGGCCAACCCGATGTGGCTGGAGGCCGAACTTGCCCACGTGGTCCAGGACAGCGGCGCGGTGGCCGCCTTTGCCGGCAGCGAGCTGTACCAGCGCGTGGCGCCGCTGCACGGCCCGGCGCTGCGACATGTGATCCTGCACGACTACGCCGGCATGCTGCGCGACGACGGCGGCCTGGCGGTGCCGGCCTGGCTGCGTGAAGCGCCACCCGCGCCGCAGGCCGCGCCCTCCGGCGCCATGCCGGTGGCCTGGGACGCGGCCAGCGCCGCCGGGCACCGGCCGCTGCCGCACCAGGCGGGCTACGACACGCTGTGCATGCTGGCCTATACCTCCGGCACCACCGGCCACCCCAAGGGCTGCATGCATAGCCACGGTACGCTGATGACCGCGGCGGCCGGATCGGTGATCTGGCGCGGCGCCACGCCCGAATCCGTGGTGCTGGCCGTGGCGCCGATGTTCCACCTGCTGGGCATGCAGAACTGCATGAACTCGCCGCTCTACCTGGGTGCCACCGTGGTGCTGATGCCGCGCTGGGACCGCGCGCTGGCCGCGGACCTGATCGAGCGCTACCGCGTCTCGGTCTGGGGCGCGCCGCCGGCGATGATGGTGGATTTCTTCTCGCAGCCGGGCATCGACGCGCGCGACCTGTCGAGCCTGGCCTATGTGGGCGGCGGCGGCGCGGCCATGCCCGAAGCGGTGGCCAATATGCTGCAGGAGCGTTTCGGCCTGCCCTACGTCGAGGCCTACGGCATGACCGAGACCGCGGCCTTCATCCTGTCCAACCCGCGCAACCAGCCCAAGCGCGAATGCCTGGGCATCGCCACCTTCGGCGTGGACGCGCGCGTGCTCGATCCCGAGACGCTGCAGGAACTGCCTTGCGGCGAGACCGGCGAGGTCGTGGTCCACGGCGGCCAGGTGATGCTGGGCTACTGGCGCAACCCGGAAGCCAACGCTGCCACCTTCATCGAGATCGGCGGCAAGCGCTTCCTGCGCACCGGCGACCTCGGCTTCATGGACGAGCAAGGCTACTTCTTCATGCGCGACCGCCTCAAGCGCATGATCAACGCGTCCGGCTACAAGGTCTGGCCGGCCGAGGTGGAGAACCTGCTGTACGGGCACCCGGCCATCCACGAAGCCTGCGTGATCGCCGCCCGCGACCAGCGCCGCGGAGAGACCGTCAAGGCCGTGGTGGCGCTGCGCCCGGAAGCACGCGGCACGGCCGAAGCCGACCCCGAACGCATCATGGCCTGGTGCCGCGAGCATATGGCCGCGTACAAGGTGCCGCGCATCGTCGACGTGGTCGATGCGCTGCCCAAGTCGGCCACCGGCAAGATCCTGTGGCGCGCCTTGCAGGAGCGCGAGATGCAGGCGGAAAACCCGAGCGCGTGACGCCAGCGGCGAATTCAGCAAAGAGAGAGACAGCATGCAGCAAAGCAGACGCAACTGGCTGGCACAGGCCGGCACCCTGGCCGGCGCGGCCATCCTCGGCGGCGCGGGCAGCGCCTTCGCGCAGCAACCGTATCCCGGCAAGCCGATCCGCATGATCGTGCCGTACCCGGCCGGCGGCGGCACCGACACCGTGGGCCGCCTGATCGGCCAGCGCCTGGCCGAAAGCCTGGGCCAGCCGGTGGTGGTCGAAAACAAGCCCGGCGCCAGCGGCATGCTGGGCAACGACACTGTCGCCAAGGCGCCGGCCGACGGCTACACCATCCTGCTGGCGATCACGGCGCTGATCCAGGCGCCGGCCCTGTACAAGCGCACGCCGTACGACGTGGCCAGGGACTTCACGCCGGTCTCGCTGATCGCCAAGTCGTCCGACCTGTTCGTCGTGCCCAACCGCGTGCCGGCCAACAATATGCGCGAGTTCCTGGCGCTGGCCAAGGCGGGCAAGCTCAGCTATGGCTCCTATGGCAACGGCACCTCGTCGCACCTGCACGGCGAGCTGCTCAAGCAGCAGGCAGGCATCGAGCTCGCACACATCCCTTACAAGGGCGCGGCGCCGCTGATGAGCGACCTGCTTGGCGGCCAGGTGGACAGCGCCTTTGTCGACGTGACCTCGGCCAACCCGTACCTGGGCAGCAACAAGTTCAAGATCCTCGGCATCACCGGCACCCAGCGCTACAAGGCGCTGCCCAATGTGGCGACCTTCACTGAACTGGGCCTGCCGGGGTTCGAGCCCAACGGCTGGTACGGGCTGTTCCTGCCGGCCAATGCGCCCAAGGATGTGACGGCGAAGCTGGCGGCAGAGACCGCGCGCATCGTGCGCCTGCCCGAAGTGACGCAGAAGCTGGCCGGCATGGGCCTGCAGCCGGTCGGGTCCGCGCCGCAGGAACTGGCGGCCGTGGTCGCCGGCGATACGCCCAAGTGGGCCAAGATCGTGCGCGACGCCAATATCCAGCTCGACTGAAACCCGCCTCCCGGAGCCCACCGATGGAAACCATCCGCTTTGCCGTCGAGGACGGCGTCGCCACGCTGACGCTGGACTCGCCGGCGCGCAAGAACGCGCTGTCCTTGCCGATGCGCGACGAGATCGGCGAAGTGATTCGCCGGGTACGTGCCGACGACAGCGTGCGCGCGCTGATCCTGACCGCCGCCGGCACCGATTTCTCGTCGGGCGGCGACATCAGCTCGATGCAGGTCGAGATCAATGCCGAGCAGGGCCGCAAGCGCCTGCACAAGGTGCACGGCTGGCTGGAAGACCTGATCCAGCTCGACGTGCCGGTCATCGCCGCGGTGGACGGCGCGGCCTATGGCGCGGGCTTCAGCCTGGCGCTGACGGCCGACATCATCCTGGCCACGCCGCGCGCGCGCTTCGGGCTGCCGTTCCTGCGCATGGGGCTGGTCCCCGACTGTGGCGTGTTCTACACGCTGCCGCGGATGATCGGCCTGCAGCGGGCCAAGGCGCTGATGTTCTCGATGCGCGAGCTGAACGCCCAGGCCGCGCAAGACCTTGGCATCGTCATGGAAATCGTGCCGGCGGACAGCCTGCAGGAACGTGCGCGGACGCTGGCGCAGGCCTTCACCGAGGCCTCGCCGGTGGCGGTGGGCCTGACCAAGCAGGCGCTGAATGCCTCGCTGAACCAGGACCTGCACACCATGCTGGCGATGGAAGCGGATGGGCAGGGCATTGCCTTCTCCACCGCCTATCGCCGCGAGGCTGCCGACCGCTTCATGGCCAAGCAGCCGCTGCGCTACCGCTGGCCGGACTGAGCGGCGGCGCGGGTCATGCTGCCCCGCAGCATCTGGCGGCCTCGCCGGGCTGTCGTTTACGTATACAGGCGGGCGCTGGCCGGACGGTAACGGTCGCCTGCCAATTTTCTCGTTTACCCTGATACCAGCACACCATATGGGATCCCACGACCAGCACACGGCGCCCGCCGTACGCCAGACCCCCTGGATGACCGAAGACCTGGGGATGTTCCAGGAAACCGTGCGCCGCTTCATCGAGCGCGAACTGGTGCCCAACGAGGCCCGCTGGGCCGCCCAGGGCTATATCGACCGCGAGGTCTGGCGCCGCGCCGGCCAGATCGGGCTGCTGTGCGCCAGCATCCCCGAGGAATACGGCGGCGGTGGCGGCACCTTTGCCCACGAGGCCGTCATCACGCAGGAAATGTCGCGCGCCGTCTGCACCAGCCTTGGCAATAATGTGCACAGCGGCATCGTGGCACATTACCTGCTCAACTACGGCACGGAAGCGCAGAAGAAGAAATGGCTGCCGCAGATGGCCAGCGGCGAAATGGTGGCGGCCATTGCCATGTCGGAACCTGGCGCCGGTTCCGACCTCAAAGCGATACGCACCCGCGCGGTGCGCGAACAGACCGAAAACGGAGACTGCTATCGCATAAACGGTGCAAAGACCTTCATCACGAACGGGTATCACGCCGACCTGGTCTGCGTGGTGGCCAAGACCGATCCGGAGGCCGGTTCGCGCGGCGTGTCGCTGGTCATGGTGGAGACGCGAGACCTGCCGGGCTTCCGTCGTGGCCGCATTCTCGAGAAGATCGGACAGAAAGGGCAAGACACCGCCGAACTCTTCTTCGACGACGTGCTGGTGCCGTGCGCCAACCTGCTTGGCACGCAGGAAGGGCAGGGTTTCTACCAGCTTATGCAGCAGCTGCCGCAAGAGCGCATGATCATTGCGCTCGGGGCCGTGGCCACCATGCAGCGTGCCATCGAGCTGACCACCGAATACGTGCGCGAGCGCAAGGTGTTCGGCCAGCCGCTCGCCGATCTGCAGAACACGCGGTTCAAGCTGGCGGAGTGCAAGACGGTCGCCACCATTGCCGCGACCTTCGTCGACGATTGCATGCTGCGCCTGATTGACGGCAAGCTCGACGCTGCCACGGCCGCCATGGCCAAGTGGTGGTGCACGCAGCAGAACTGCCAGGTCATCGACGAGTGCCTGCAGTTGCACGGCGGCTACGGCTACATGCTTGAATACCCGATCGCGCGTATGTATGCGAATGCACGCGTGAGCAAGATCTTCGGCGGCTCCAACGAGATCATGAAGGAGCTGGTCGCGCGCACGCTTTGACGCGCCTGCTATCAGCACTGTGCGCGTGCTAGTGCGCGCAAACGCGTAAGAAAATGCGGAAAAACGAAGGCCGGCACCAGTGCCGGCTTTCGTGCGTATGGTTACAAAACCGGATGTGCACGGATGGCGGGAAAGGTGTAAGGTGTTTCACAAGCATGGTCAATGGCCCGTCGCGTGCGGGGGCAAGGCCCGAGCGGAAATGCAGCCAAAAGCTGAAGCGAATTCATGCAGAAAATGCAGCAACGAAACAGACGTTGCATCGATGCAAGATTTGTCAACTCGGATTCCACCATCGCCGTTATTTGACTATGATGAAGTAAAGACTTCGCAACATGACAGGTCGCCAGGCCGGGGTGGTGTGCCGCGAACGTTGCGCGAAGCCTTAGGGGTAGCACGCCTCGGACGTGAACTCTGACGGGAGTGAGGTATGGACATTTTTGGCCATTACGCTACGCGCTTCGAAGCTCGCAAGGAAGAGGAATACAGCATCCAGGAGTACCTGGAGATCTGCAAGAAGGATCCGACTGCCTACGCGACTGCTGCGGAACGCATGCTTGCCGCCATCGGCCAGCCTGAGTTGGTGGATACCCACCATGACCCCAGGCTGTCCCGCCTGTTCTTCAACAAGGTCATCCGCATCTATCCGGCCTTCCGCGACTTCTATGGCATGGAGGACACGATCGAACAGATCGTCTCGTTCTTCAAGCACGCGGCGCAGGGCCTGGAAGAGCGCAAGCAGATCCTCTACCTGCTCGGGCCTCCGGGTGGTGGCAAGTCCTCGCTCGCTGAAAAGCTCAAGGCGCTGATGGAGGAGATCCCCATCTACGCGCTCAAGGGTTCGCCGATCCATGAGTCGCCGCTGGGGCTGTTCGCGCCAGAGGAGGACGGCAAGATCCTGGAAGAGGACTACGGCATTCCGGTCCGGTACCTGAACACCATTGCCTCGCCATGGGCGGTCAAGCGCCTGCACGAGTTCAACGGCGATATCACCAGGTTCCGGGTGGTCAAGCTGCGCCCTTCGGTGCTGTCGCAGATTGCGATCTCGAAGACCGAGCCTGGCGACGAAAACAACCAGGATATTTCCTCGCTGGTCGGCAAGGTCGACATCCGCAAGCTGGAAGATTTTCCGCAGGACGATCCGGACGCCTACTCCTATTCCGGCGGGCTCTGCCTGGCCAACCGCGGCCTGCTCGAGTTCGTTGAAATGTTCAAGGCGCCGATCAAGGTCCTGCACCCGCTGCTGACGGCAACGCAGGAAGGCAACTACAAGGGCACCGAAGGCTTCGGCGCGATCCCGTTCGACGGCATCATCCTGGCGCACTCGAACGAGGCCGAGTGGACGACCTTCAAGTCGGACAAGAACAACGAGGCTTTCCTGGACCGGATCTATATCGTCAAGGTGCCGTACGTGCTGCGCGTGTCCGACGAGGTGAAGATCTACGACAAGCTCTTGCGCAGCAGTTCGCTGTCGGCCGCGCCGTGCGCGCCCAACACGCTGAAGATGATGGCGCAGTTCGCGGTGCTTACGCGCATCAAGGAGCCCGAGAACTCCAATATCTTCTCGAAGATGCGCGTCTATGACGGCGAAAGCCTGAAGGACGTGGATCCGAAAGCGAAGTCGTACCAGGAATACCGCGACTACGCCGGCATCGACGAAGGCATGAACGGGCTGTCGACGCGCTTTGCGTTCAAGGTCCTGTCCAAGGTCTTCAACTTCGACAACACCGAAGTGGCGGCCAACCCGGTGCACCTGCTGTACGTGCTCGAACAGCAGATCGAGCGCGAGCAGTTCCCGCCGGAGCAGGAAGCCAAGCTGCTGTCGTACATCAAGGAGTACCTGACCACTCCGTTCGTGGAGTTCATCGGCAAGGAGATCCAGACCGCCTACCTGGAGTCGTATTCGGAGTATGGGCAGAACATCTTCGACCGCTATGTGGTGTTCGCCGACCTGTGGATCCAGGACCAGGAGTACCGCGATCCCAACACCGGCGAGATCCTCGACCGCAACGCGCTGAACGACGAGCTTGAGAAAGTGGAGAAGCCCGCGGGTATCTCGAACCCGAAGGACTTCCGCAACGAGATCGTCAACTTCGTGCTGCGGGCGCGGGCCAACAACAGTGGCAAGAATCCGGTCTGGACCAGCTATGAAAAGCTGCGGATGGTGATCGAGAAGCGCATGTTCTCCACCACGGAGGACCTGCTGCCGGTGATCTCGTTCAATGCCAAGTCTTCTCGCGAAGACCAGGACAAGCACGAGAACTTCGTCAACCGCATGGTCGAGAAGGGGTACACGCCCAAGCAAGTGAGACTTCTGGTGGAGTGGTATCTGCGCGTAAGAAAGTCATCGTAACGGCGCCGCGGAACAGGTCTCTCAACGAGGGCAACATATGGCTACGGTCATCGATCGGCGCGAGAACGGCGGCAACAAGAGTGCCGTCAACCAGCAACGTTTCATCAAGCGCTACCGCGAGCAGATCCGGCAAGCGGTGGCAAAGGCGGTGTCCGGCCGGAAGATCATGGACATCGAGCAGAGCGGCCAGGTGTCCATTCCGGTCAAGGACATCTCCGAACCGATCTTCCACCACGGCCCGGGCGGGCGGCGCGAGTGGATTCACCCTGGCAACAAGAAATTCGTCAAGGGCGACTCCTTCGACCGCCAGCAGCAGGGCGGTGGCGGGACCGGTTCGCGCGCCAGCGACAGTGGCGAAGGCGAAGACGATTTCGTCTTCACGCTGTCGCGCGAGGATTTCCTGAACTTCTTCTTCGAGGACATGGCGCTGCCGGACCTGGCCAAGCGCCACCTCGCCAAGATCGCCGAGGTGCGCAAGGTGCGCGCCGGCTATTCCATCGACGGCACGCCTGCCAACCTGTCGGTCCTGCGCACCATGCGCAGCTCGCTGGGGCGGCGCATCGCCTTGTCCAGCCCTTACCAGAAGCGCCTGCGCGAGCTGGAGCTGGACTACAGCGAGGCGCTGGAAAAGGACGGTCCCTATGCCGAAGGCACGCTCGAGCTGATGGAGAAGATGCGGCACCTGCGTGCCTGCATCGACCGCGTGCCCTTTATCGAGAAGCTCGACCTGCGCTACAACAACCGCGTGCTGAAGAAGCGCCCGCAGGCCCAGGCGGTGATGTTCTGCCTGATGGACGTGTCCGGCTCGATGGACGAGAGCCGCAAGGACCTGGCCAAGCGCTTCTTCATGCTGCTGTACCTGTTCCTGAAGCGCAACTACGAGCGCATCGACGTGGTGTTCATTCGCCATCACACGGTGGCGAAGGAAGTCGATGAGGAAGACTTCTTCCACTCGCGCGAGTCCGGTGGTACCGTGGTGTCCAGTGCGCTGAAGCTGATGGTGGAAGTGATCCACGACCGCTATCCGCCCAGCCAGTGGAATATCTACTGCGCGCAGGCATCAGACGGCGATAACTGGGCCGGTGATTCCGAGTTGTGCGGGCGCCTGCTGCGCGATTCGATCCTGCCACTGGTCCAGTACTATGCATATGTTGAAGTCGCGTCGGAAGAGCCGCAGAATCTCTGGGAAGAGTATCTGACGGTCAAGGGACAGTTCGATCACTTTGCGATGCAGCGCATCATCGGTGCGGACGAGATCTACCCGGTGCTGCACGACCTGTTCCAGAAGCGCGCAGCATAGGGTGGCGCCGATCCTGGCCTTCCTCGCGGAGGGCCACAGTGAAGGCAAATGGCGAGGCAACGCGGACCACGCGGCGCGGCGATGCCGTGCGCGCTGGACGGGTCTGGCGCCTTGCCCGGGCAACAAGGGGCGAAGATGGCTTATCTCTCCACGGGTTCGGAATGGACCTTCGAGCTGATCAAACGGTATGACCGCGAGATCGCCCGCATCGCCGGCGAATTCGGGCTGGATACCTATCCCAACCAGATCGAGATCATCACCGCCGAGCAGATGCTCGACGCCTACGCGTCGGCGGGGCTGCCGGTCGGCTACAGCCACTGGTCCTACGGCAAGCACTTCCTGGCGTCCGAGCGCAGCTACCAGCGCGGCCACATGGGGCTGGCCTACGAGATCGTCATCAACTCCAATCCCTGCATCGCCTACCTGATGGAGGAGAACACCATGCCGATGCAGGCGCTGACGATCGCGCACGCCTGCTACGGCCACAACTCTTTCTTCAAGGGCAACTACCTGTTCCGCACCTGGACCAACGCGGACGCCATCGTGGATTACCTGCTGTTTGCCAAGAACTACGTCGCCGAGTGCGAGCAGCGTTACGGCGAGCGCGAGGTCGAACTGCTGCTGGACTCTTGCCACGCCTTGCAGAACTACGGCGTGGACCGCTACAAGCGGCCCAAGAAACTGTCCATCACCGAAGAGAAGGCGCGGCAGGCCGATCGCGAGAACTACCTGCAGCTGCAGGTCAACGACCTGTGGCGCACCCTGCCCAAGCACCGGCCGCATGCGCTGGCGTCGGAGGACGAGGCGTCCGAGGGGGAAATCATCTTCCCGCCCGAGCCGCAGGAGAACCTGCTGTACTTCATCGAGAAGAACGCGCCCAAGCTGGCATCGTGGCAGCGCGAGATCGTGCGCATCGTGCGCAAGATCGCGCAGTATTTCTATCCGCAGCGCCAGACCAAGGTCATGAACGAAGGCTGGGCCACGTTCTGGCACTACACCATCATCAACCAGCTGTACGAGGAAAAGCTGGTCAACGATGCGTTCATGATGGAGCTGCTGCAGGCACATACCAACGTGATTTACCAGCCGCCGTACAACAGCCCCTACTACAGCGGCATGAACCCCTACACGGTCGGTTTCCTGATGTTCCAGGATCTGCGCCGCATGTGCGAGAACCCGACCGAAGAGGACTACCGCTGGGCCCCGGAATTCGCCGGCAGCGACTGGCGCAAGACGCTGGACTTTGCCATGCGCAACTTCAAGGACGAGAGCTTCCTGCTGCAGTTCCTGTCGCCGCGCGTGATCCGCGAGCTGAAGCTGTTCTCGGTGCTGGACGATGACCGCGAAGGCAAGCTGCGCGTCACCGCGATCCACAACGACGAAGGCTACCGCGCGATCCGCCAGCTGATGGCGGCGCAGTATGACCTCTCCAGCATGGAGCCCAATATCCAGGTCACCAATGTCGACGTGGGCGGCGACCGCTCGCTGACGCTGCGGCACCTGCAGAACGACCGCCGGCCGCTGGCGCACAACTTCGACGAGGTGATCCGGCACGTGACCCGGCTGTGGGGCTTCACCGTGCGGCTCGAGGTCGCCTACGAGGACGGCCGCACCGAGCTGAAGTACGAGTGCAAGCCGGAACGGCGCCACCGCCGCCCGCACGGCGGCGGCCTCAGCCTGGCCGCCTGATCCCGCGATTGCCGGGGTTAAGCCCCGCCGCTCAGGCGGCGGGCGCGGGCTCGCACCATTCGCGCACCAGCTCCACCGCGTTGCGGCCGGCGCTGGCGCATACCTGCTCGCCCAGCACCCGGCTCCACCAGCGCTCCGAACCGTCCGCCACCCGCCATGCATGCAGCCGGCGCGTATAGAGCTGCAGGTCGTATTCCTCAGTGATCCCGATGGCGCCGTGCACGGCGTGCGCGATGGCGGCCACCGGCGTGACCGCGTCGCTGGCGCGCAGCTTGCCGATGGCCGCGCGCAGCCGGTCGGGCGTGCCGGTGCCGCTGTCGCAGGCCAGCTGTGCGGCCACGCGCGCGGCGGCGACATGCTCGGCCATCTCGCTGACCTGGTGCTGGATCGCCTGGAACTTGCCGATGGCGCGCCCGAACTGCTGGCGGTCGTTGGCGTACTGCAGGGTCAGGTCGAGCACGTGCGACAGCGCGCCGGCCAGCTGCGCCGTGTGCAGGCAGGCGCCCAGCGTGCGCAGGGTGCCGGCCGGCAGTGAAAACGCCGCTGGCGCCGAGGCGTCAGGGCGCGGCACGCGCAGCGTCAGGTCGTGATGGGCGCCGGTCGCTTCGGCGCGGGCGTCGGCCGCCGGCAGCAGCAGGCAACGCTCGCCGTCCTGCAGCAGGAACCACTGCGCATGGCGGGCGTCGGCCACCAGCGCCGCGGCGGCGCCGTCTTCAAAGCCGGCGAGTACGACCGGGCCGGCGGGCAGGGCAATGCCATGCGCCTGCAGCAGCGCGCGCGCAAAGATGGTCTGCGCCAGCGGCAGCGGCAAGGCGTGGCGGCCGGTGACAAAAAGCACCGGCGCAAGTTCGCGCAGCGGCAGCGCGGCGCCGCCGGCGGATTCGGGCAGCAGGCAATCGGCAAAGCCGCTTTCCAGCAGCGCTTGCCACAGCGGCTGCGGGTCGGCCCGCTGTTCCAGCGCGCGCACGGTGGCGGGCGGGCAGCAGTCGCGCAGCAGCGCGTCGAGGGCGTCGGAATAGGCGTTATGCATGGGGTATCTCGTTCAGAATGGCGGTCGACGGGGGCGGATTCAGCGCAGGCCGAGCCCGCGCGCGATCATGCCGCGCAGGATTTCGCGGGTGCCGCCGCGCAGCGAGTACGACGGCGCGATCTGCGTGACATAGGCCAGGGTGCGGTACAGCGCCCCATCGGCCGCCAGCGCGGGTTCGTCACCGAGCGCGGCTTCCACCAGCGCCGGGATCGACTGCTCGAAGGTCGTACCCAGGTCCTTCACCAGCGCAGCCTCCACCACCGGGCTTTCACCGGCGGCCAGCCGCGACGTGACGGCCAGCGACATGGCGCGCAGCACCGCCAGGTGGCCGGCGAGCCGGCCTGCGGTCACCGTGTCGCGCCGTGCCGGCGGCAGCCGGCGCATGGCTTCGAGCCAGGTGTCGAGCAGCACCACGCTGGAGTAGAGGCGCTCCGGGCCGCTGCGCTCGAACGCCAGCTCGGCGTTGACCTGCTCCCAGCCGCTGCCTTCCTGGCCGACCAGTGCGTCCGGGGCCAGCGCCACGTCGTCGAAGGTGACTTCGGAGAAGTGCGCGTCGCCCGCGAGGTCGTGGATCGGCCGCACCGTGACGCCCGGTGCGTGCAGGTCGACGATGAACTGCGACAGTCCGGCCTGCCGGTCCTGCGGCGTGCCCGAGGTGCGCACCAGCGCGATCATGAAGTGGCAGCGGTCGGCATTGGTAGTCCAGATCTTGCGGCCGTTCAGGCGCCAGCTGCCGTCCGCCTGGCGCACCGCGCGCGTGGCCACGCTGGCCAGGTCGGAGCCGGAGTTGGGCTCGCTCATGCCGATGCAGAAGAAGGCCTCGCCGCGGCTGATCGCGGGCAGGTAGCGCGCCTTCTGCGCGTCGTTGCCGTAGCGCAGGATCAGCGGGCCGCTCTGGCGGTCGGCGATCCAGTGCGCCGACACCGGCGCGCCGCAGGCCAGCAGTTCTTCCACCAGCACGAAACGCGAAAACGGATCCAGGCCCGCACCGCCGAACTGCGCCGGCAGCGTGATGCCGACCCAGCCGCGCGCGGCCAGCGCCCGGCTGAAGGCGGCGTCAAAGCCCATCCACGAGCGCGCGCGCGTTTCCGGCGGCAGCGCGGGCAGGTGCTCATCGAGAAAGGCCCGCACCTCGCCGCGGAACGCCACGGCGTGCGGCGGCAGGGAGGTCAGGCCGAAGGTGGAAAGCAATGCGGTCACGGTGAAATCCTGTGTCTGGTATTGGCTGGTGGCAGCGGTCTCAGTCCAGCGTCGCGCCGGAATCCTTCACGACCTTCTGCCAGCGCGTCATTTCCGCGCTGAGGTAGGCGGCGTAGGCCTCCGGGGTCGATCCGCGCGGCTCCGCCCCCTGCGCTGCCAGGCTTGCACGCGTCTCGGGGTGGGCCAGCGCCTTGGTGGCGGCGGCATTGAGCTTGCGCACGATCTCGGCCGGTGTCCTGGCCGGCACCATCATGCCCTGCCAGGCGCCGACCTCGAAGCCCGGCTGCACGGTTTCGGCAAGGGTGGGCACGTCCGGCAACTGGGCGCTGCGCGTGGTGCTGGTGACGGCCAGCGCGCGCATACGCTTGTCGCGGATGAAGGGCAGCGATGAATTGATGGTGTCGGCCATGAACTGCACCTGTCCGCTGGCCAGGTCGGTCAGCGCCGGCGCGCTGCCCTTGTAGGGCGCATGCACCGCCGACAGGCCGTTGGCCTGCAGGAACATGAAGGCCGCCAGGTGCGTCACGTTGCCGTTGCCGGCCGAGCCGTAGGTGAGCTTGTCGGGGTTGGCCTTCAGGTACTGGATGAACTCTTTCACGTTCTGTACCGGCAGCTGCGCGTTGACCTCCAGCACCAGCGGCACCATTGCCGTCAGCGCCACCGGCGCGAAATCGCGTTTCACGTCGTAGCTGAGCTTGCGGTAGAGCGCCGGGCTCAGCGCGATCGACGAGGTGTTGTACAGCACCGTATAGCCGTCGGCCGGCGCCTTGGCGACGATCTCCGCGCCGATATTGCCGTTGGCGCCGGGGCGGTTGTCGACCAGCACCTGCTGGCCGAGCGTCTCGCTCATGCGCCGTGCGATCACGCGCGACACCAGGTCGGTCGGGCCGCCCGGCGGGAACGGCACCACCATGCGGATCGGGTGCGACGGGTAGGCGGCATCGGCGGCCGCCGCCGGCTGCGCCAGCATCGCCGGCAATACGATGGCTGCCGCGGCAGCCAGTGTCGTGATGAAAGTCTTTGCCTTCATGTCTTTGTCTCCTCCGTCCATGCAGCCACGCGGCGGATGCCGCCGTGGGTTCAGCGTCCCGCCAGCAACCTGCGCGCGGTGTAGGTCATGACCTGCTCCCCGCGCTGGTTGAACACCTCGATGCGCGAATCCACCACCGCCCGGCCGTTGCGCGAAGTGGGGCGGATGCCGGTCACGGTCACGGTGGCGTGGATGGTGTCGCCCACCACCACCGGTGCGTGGATCTGCTGCGTGAGTTCCAGCATGGCCAGCCCGGTGCCCTGGATCATGGTCTGCAGGATGAAGCCCTCGATCAGCGTGTAGGTCAGCGCCGCCGGCACCGGCCGGCCCTGGATGGCGCCACCGTCATAGCCGGCTTCGATGAAGATGGCCTCGACCATGCCGGTGACGGAGATGAAATTGACCAGGTCGGTCTCGGTCACGGTGCGGGCGAAGGTGCGGAAGGCCTGGCCCTCCTGCAGGTCCTGCCAGTAGAAGCCCTGGCCGAGGCGGGGCAGTTCTGCATGCTTCATGGTGTCTCCTTGACGGGTGCGCAGCGTGCGGCGCCGCTTAGTTGCAATTGCGCGATCGCTTCTGCGGACAGTCCCGCCTGCGCCAGCACGCTCGCGGTGTGCTCGCCCAGCCGCGGCGGGATGCCCAGCGGCGCGCGCTGGCTGTCGAAGCGCACCGGCGCGCCGGGAAAACGCAGCGTGCCCATGGCCGGGTCTTCGACGGTTTCGAAGAAGCCGGTGGCGGCCAGGTGCGGATCGGCCGGCAGGTCGTCGAGTTCATTGATGCGCGCCACCGGGATCTGCAGGCGTTCGCACAGCTCCACCCAGTGCGCGGTGGTCTGTCCGTGCACGATTTCGCCGGTGAGCTCGTACAGCGTCTCGATATGCCGCGTGCGTGCCGCGATGTCGGCAAAGCGCGCATCGGCGGCCAGCTCGGGGCGCCCGGCGGCTTGGAAGAAGTCGCGCCAGTGCGCATCGGTGTACGGCATCATGCAGACATCGCCGTCGGCGCTGCGGTACGGGCGGCGCAGCGGCGCCAGCACGCGCGGATAGCCGCTGGGGCCGCGCGGCGGCTCGAAATGGCGGCCGTAGAAATGCTCGACCAGGTTGAAGGCGACCATGGATTCGAACATCGGCACTTCGACCAGCGTGCCGTGGCCGCTGCCGCCATCGGCATTGCGCCGCGCGCGCCCGGCCAGCGCCGCGCAGACCGACAGCGCGGCCACCAGCCCGCTGGTCTTGTCCGCGGCAATGGTGGGGAAGTAGCGGCTGTCGCCGGTCTGCGCCGCCATCAGCGCGGCATTGCCGGACAGGCCCTGGATGATGTCGTCGTATGCCGGGCGGCCGCCATAGGGGCCATCCTCGGCAAAGCCGAGCAGGCTGACAAAGACCAGCTCCGGGTGGCGCGCCCGCACGTTGTCGGGCGCCAGCCCGAGTGCGGCCAGCTTTTGCGGGCGCATGCTGTGCATCAGCACGTCGGCGCCGCCCAGCACGCGGTCCAGCGCGGCCTGCGCGGCCGGCTGCTTCAGGTCCAGCACCACGCTGCGCTTGCTGCGGTTCACGCCCAGGAAAATGGCCGCCATGCCGGGCTCGGCGGCGGGGCCGGTACGGCGCGTGGAGTCGCCCTCGGGCGGCTCGACCTTGATCACCTCGGCGCCCAGGTCGGCCAGCCACTGGCTGGCATACGGCCCCATCACCACGGTGGACAGGTCGACCACGCGGATGCCTGCAAGCGGCAGCATGTTGTCTCCGATCTTGTTGACTGTGGGGCACAGGGTAGATCAGCAGGCGAGGCTTGGTCTAATATTAGTTTTTTAGAAATCGATATTCACAGGATATTAACAAGCCATGGACTTCCGCCAGCTGCAGCAGTTCGTCGCCCTGGCCGAGACGGGCAACTTCCACCGCGCCGCTGAACGCCTGCACATGGCGCAGCCGCCGCTTTCCATTTCCATCCGCAAGCTCGAGGACCAGCTTGGCACGGCGCTGTTCGTGCGCACCTCGCGCGGGGTGCGGCTGACGCAGGCGGGCGAGGCCGCGCTGCACGATGCGCGCCGTGCACTGTTCCATGCACAGCAGGCACGTGCCGCCGCGATCGCCGCGGGGCAGGGCGAGCGCGGCGCGCTGCGCATCGGCTTTATCGGCTCGGCGACGTATGCGCTGCTGCCCAAGCTGATCCCGGCGTTCCGCGCGGCGCATCCCGGCATCGAGCTGATCCTGCATGAATCCACCACCGCCGCGATCCTGGACCGCCTGGAAAAGCACCAGATCGACGCCGGCCTGGTGCGCTTCCCGATCCTGAACACCGGCAACTATTCGCTGACGCCGCTGGAAAACGACGTCTTTGTCGCGGCGGTGCCGGCTGACAGCCCGCTGGCAGGCGCAGACGCCATCCCGCTGCGCGCGCTTGCGGACGAGCCCTTCATCATGTATCCGGCGGCGCAGGTGCCCAACCTGCACGCGGTGGCCATGCTGCTGTGCCAGCAGGCGGGCTTTGTGCCGCGTGTCACGCAGGAGGCGGTGCAGGTGCAGACCCAGGTCAGCCTGGTCGAGAGCGGGCTTGGCGTGGCCCTGGTGCCGAGCGTGGCGGCGCGCTACGCCAACCGGCGCGTGCGCTTCCTGCCATTGTCCAGCCCGCGGCCGGCCGGGCGCATCGGCATTGCGCTGGCGGCGCGGCCTGATGACGGCGACCGCCAGGTGCAGCGCTTCCTCGCGGCGGCGCAGGCGGCGGTGAACTGATGGGGGGTGGTGCGGCGCCTCAGGCGGCGCGCGGGCGCGGCGCGCGCGGCCGCACAGCCGGGGTCACGCCGGCGCGCTCCAGGTTCACGCCCGGCAGCAGGTGCAGCAGCCGCACCAGCTCTGACTGGCGATGCGTGCCGGTCTTGCGCAGCGTGTCGCGGATATGCACGCGCACGGTGTGGGGCGAGAGAAATTCGCGCTCGGCAATCTCGTTGAGGGTTTCGCCGGCAGCCAGGCGGATCGCGATAATGCTCTCCTTGCGCGACAGCCCGAACAGCGAGGTCAGCACGCCGGCATCCAGCACCGAGCGCGATTCCGAGTTGCCGAACAGCATCATCGCGGCCGGCAGCTGCCACGGGCCCTCCACCGGCTGGCGCGATACCAGCGGCGTGACGATGATCGGCACCGGCTGTCCGCCGGAAGTGATGTGCATCCAGGAGCCGGAGGCCGCCTCAGTGCCGCGGGCGCGCATGGCACCGTCTAGCAGCTTGCGCAGCACCGCCTGCAGGGTCTCGCTGTGGGCGCGCAGCACGCCGCCCTGCAGCGACAGGTGGCCGTCGGCCTGCACCAGCGCCTCGGCCCAGCTGTTGGCATAGCGCACGCGCAGGTCGGCCTGCAGTACCATCACGCCGAAGTCCAGCGTATCCAGCCCGGCCAGGCCCAGGCTGGCCAGTCCGCTCAGCTCGAAGTTGCGCTGCTGCATCCGTGCCGCGCGCACCCAGTGCGGCATCACGTGGGCCAGGCGCCGCTCGCGCTGGCCCACGCTGATGCTGCCCGCGCTGGTGCCGCTCATCAGCACGCAAACCTCGGCGTTCTCGATCAGGCGGATGCCTTGCTCCAGTCCGCTGCAGGCCAGCGCAGCCGTGGCCGCATCCGCCATGCCGCCATGGTGCGAGGCCACCAGCGCGGCGGTACCGTCGCAGGCCAGCGCGGGGGCGTCATCGGGGGTGCAGCAAGCGCCCGCATGGGGCAGGTCGAGCGGACCGGGCAGCCAGTCGGGCATGCTGGCGCCGCTGGTGAAGCAGCCGTGCGGGGTCACGCCAAGGCGGGCGTAGCCGGCCAGCTTGTCCCAGATCAGGTAACGCGGGCTGCCTGTGCAGGTGTATCGGGAAAAGAGGTCGAGGGCGGCGGGCATGGCCGCAACGTCCAGCGCGGACTCGTAGATTGAGTCGACCAGACGATGGAAGTCCTCGTCCGTAGTCGGGTGTTCGCCCATGTTCAGATCCCCCCGGTGGCAAACGCCTATTGCTCTGCGCCACGGCAAGTGGCTACATCTTTTTGTGTTATCGGTTCCGTTCTGGCGTTCTGTATCTGCGCCGATACGGATGCTGCTGGCGGCGCGCATTGTCCCGTCATGTCCGCCGTAACGCAATCATGCCAAACAATGTTGTTTGTTTTATCCCCCGTATCGGGGGGGAAAATACGGATTGCACGGCGTAACTCCCCAGCCAGGCCAGGCAGGGGCCGTTATCATGCCGGGGCGCGATGGTAATACGCTTGAGGAAAACTTCAAAATCCTCGACGCGGAAACAGTCCAGCGTTTCTCCCATGCCACAGCAGCGCTGGCTATTGTGGCGCAGGGCTCACGTCCTCCTTGCCCGCCAGCTGCGCGACCCCGCCATCCACCTGGATCGTCAGGCTCGGCGATGCCATGCGGATGTCGTTGGCGTCGAAATTGCGCTTGAGCCGCGCATTGAAGGCGCGCGTGATCTCGGCCTGCATCAGCGGCCGGGTCTTGAACTGTGCCATCACCACCGGGCCGTTCGGGTCGAACCGGTCCAGCCCCAGGATGTCCAGCCCCGACATCAGGTTGCGCGCGTAGCGATGGTCGCGCGCCAGTTCGGCGCCGGTGGTGCGGATCAGCTCCAGCGCCTGGTCCAGGTCGCTCTGGTAGGTGATGCCGATGTTGAACACCGCGTAGCCATAGCCGCGCGACAGGTTCTTGACCGCCTTGATCTGGCTGTACGGCAGCGTGTGCAGCGCGCCGCGGCCGTCGCGCAGCTTGACCGTGCGGATGGTCATGGCTTCGACCACGCCGGCGTGGTCCGGCAGCTCGATCGAGTCGCCGATGGCGATGGAGTCCTCGACCACGATGAACAGCCCCGTGATCAGGTCCTGCACCAGGCTTTGCGCGCCAAAGCCGATGGCCAGGCCGACCACGCCCGCGCCGGCCAGCAGCGGCGTCACGTTGACGCCCAGGTTGGCCAGCACCGCGATCACCGTGATCACCAGCAGGCCGATGAACGAGGCGTTGCGCACCAGCGGCAGGATGGTCTTGGCCCGCAGGCTGGGCTGCGCGCCGCGTCCGTGCGCCGGCGACAGGGATTGCATGATGGCGGTGTCGATCAGCAGCCAGACCAGCCAGGCCAGCAGCACGGTGCTGGTGACGCTGAAGACCGTCTCGGTGAGATGGCGGCCCGCGGCGGAGGACTCGGCCAGGCGCACCAGCGAAGTGCCCCAGACGCGCATCACCATCTCGATGAAGACCGCCCAGATCAGCACGCGCACCAGCGCCAGCGCAAAGCGCCCGAAGCGCTGCAGGTAGGCCGAGCGGCGGCGGTCGCGGATGCGCGGCGCGCGCGCGGTGGCCTTGGGCGAGTGCCCCACCACCATCGTCAGCAGCAGCCCGGCGAGGAACAGCGCCACCGATGCCACCGTGCGGCGCAGGAACACATCCGCATTGCCGGTGGCCAGGATGGTGCCGACCACCGATGCCACCACCACCGCCAGCACCGGCAGGTGCCAGGCCTGGCCGGCCAGCCGCAGCAGGTCGGTCACGGCTGGCCGGGCCTGGCGGAAGGCCAGCGGCCGCTGCCCGATCAGCTGGCCGATCTGCCGGCGGAAACACAGCGCGAACGCGCCGATGCCCAGTGCCGCGGCGATATTGGCCACGGTGGCCACCAGGGCGCACAGGTTGGTGCCGAGCACGGCGATCACGCGGCTGTCGGTGGCGCCGTCGCCCAGTGCCGCCAGCGCCCCCGTGCAGAACAGCAGCCACGGTGAGTGCGCCAGCAGCTGCCGCACCGCCAGCTGCCGGTGCGCGGTGCGGAACAGCGTGAAGATGACCTGGCACACCGCTGCCGCGATCGCACCGGCCACGATCGCATACGCGACCAGCACGGCGGCGACGCTGGCCGGCGATTGGGCATACACGTGCTGGGCCAGCAGCACCGTCAGCCCGAACGCGACTACCCAGGGCCCGATATGGCGCAGCATGAAGACGCCGACGTCGACCCACGACGGCAGTTCGGGCAGCTTGCCGCGCTCGGCGCGCGTGGGTTTGCCCGCGCGCCGGCGCCGGATGCGGTGGCCAATCTCCCACAAGGCCCCGCCGCTCACCGCCCAGACTGCCAGCACCAGCGCGAATTCACGCAGCGAGGCCAGCGCCGTGCGGGTGCCGTTGTGGCTGAGCGCGGCGTGCCATTCCTCGCCCGCGAAGCGCGTGCGCCAGCGCCAGAACTGCCACGGGCCGCGATCCTCGCGCAGATGGGAATCGACCTCGTCCAGCACTTCAGCGACGGCACCGATCAGGCCGGGCGCGGAGGCGCCGGCCGCGGCTGCCGCGGCGGAGGCGGGCGCGGCCCCGGAGCCACCCAGCCCCTGGCGCATGGTTTGCAGCTGGCCGACCAGGGCGCGCCGCTCGCCGTCGTTCTGCAGCGTTGCGATCACCTGGTCCAGCGACTGCGCCAGCGGCACGCTGGCGGCGGGTGCGCTGGCCGGCGCCGCGGGTTTCTCCGCCTTGCCCAGCAGTGCCGCGAGGGAGCCGGCCGGGGTGGCGTGCGCCGGGATGGCGCACAGCAGCGTCAACAGCGCGGCCAGCATGGCGAGCGCACGCAGCACCGGCTGCAGTGCGGCATGCCAGCGGGGCGCAGGGGTGGGGGCGTGGTGTTCGGGTTTGTGCATGGTTCGTAGTCGGTTGCCGGTGCCGGGCGGCGCCGGAATGGCCGTCGATCGCGTCACTGTAGCGCATCGGTTGCGCCGGGTGCCGGAGCGCGCCGCAGGCCCGCGCCATCCTCATTCGTCGCTTCGGACGATGCGTCGCAACGGCCGATCCACGAATCTTGACCCCACTCCGGTACAGGCGATTCTTGCGCCTGCCGGCTTCATCAAACCGCGGGGCCGCGCTGGATCCGGCCAGGCCAGGAACAAGAGACAAGGGAAGACGAGATGGAACTCAATGCATCGGTATCGGCAGTGGTGACGGGTGGCGCTTCGGGCCTGGGCGCGGCGACGGCACGTGCGCTGGCAGCGCAGGGCGTGCGCGTGGCGCTGTTCGACCTCAACGTGGAGAAGGGCGAAGCGCTGGCGCGTGAACTGGGCGGCGTGTTCTGCCAGGTCAACGTCACCTCGGAGGCCGAGGTCGAGGCCGGCTTTGCCAAGGCGCGCGCCGCCATCGGCCAGGAACGCATCCTGGTCAACTGCGCCGGCACCGGCAACGCCATCAAGACCGCCTCGCGTTCCAAGGAAGCGCCGGACCAGATCAAGCATTTCCCGACCGATGCCTTCGAGCGCATCATCCAGATCAACCTGATCGGCACCTTCCGCTGCATCGCGCGCTCGGCCGCGGGCATGCTGACGCTGGACAGCGCCGGCGGCGAGCGTGGCGTGATCATCAATACCGCGTCGGTGGCGGCGCAGGACGGCCAGATGGGCCAGGCCGCGTACTCGGCATCGAAGGCGGGCGTGGTCGGCATGACGCTGCCGATTGCGCGCGACCTGGCGGGCGAAGGCATCCGCGTCAACACCATCCTGCCAGGCATCTTCAATACCCCGCTGCTGCAGGGCGCGGCAGAGAACGTCAAGGCCGCGCTGGCCGCTTCGGTGCCGTTCCCCAAGCGCCTGGGGCAGCCGGAAGAGTTTGCCTCGCTGGCCGTCGAGATGTGCCGCAACGGCTATTTCAACGGCGAGTCGGTGCGCCTGGACGGCGCCATCCGCATGGCGCCGCGCTGAGCGTAGCGCCGGCACATCGTCATGGCCGGGCCCGCGCACCGCTGGTCCGGCCACTATCAGAATCAGGAGACGCGGATGGACTTCAGCTATCTGACGACACTGCCCCACGCGGTACGCCACTTCGCGCGCCTGCGGCCCGAGGCGGTGGCGTATGCGTTCGAAGGCCGGCAGACCACCTATGCCGGGTTCGAGCGGAACACCAATCGCGTGGCACAGGCCTTGCTGGCTGAAGGCGCCGGGGTCGGCGAGCGCATCGGCTATATCGGCAAGAACAGCGACCACTATTTCGAACTGCTGCTTGGCGCGTCCAAGATCGGCGCGGTGATGACGCCGGCCAGCTGGCGCCTGGCGCCGCCCGAGGTGGAATTCATCCTCGGCCATTGCGATGCCGTGGTCCTCTTCGTCGGGGCGGAATCGGCGGCAATGGTCCGGAACCTGCTGCCCGCGCTGCCGATGGTGCGCAAAGTGGTGGTGATGGAGCCGTGCGCCGGGCAAGACGACTGGCAGTGCTACACCGACTGGCGCGATGCGCAGCCGGACACGCCGCCCGCGCACCAGCCCGCCGCGCATGACGTGCTGCTGCAGCTATACACGTCCGGCACAACGGGCCGGCCCAAGGGCGCGATGCTGACGCACCGCAACCTGACCATCGGCACCGAAGTCAGCGAGCGCGAGAACGTGCTCTGGTCGCACTGGGTCGCCGACGATGTTTCGCTGGTGGCGATGCCGGTGGCGCATATCGGCGGCTCCGGCTGGGGCCTGCGCAACCTGCTGTCCGGTGCCAAGGGCGTGGTCGCGCGCGAGTTCGATCCGCGCGCGGTGCTCGACTTTATCGAGCGCGAACGCATCAGCAAGCTGTTCCTGGTGCCGGCCGCGATGCAGATCGTGCTGCGCGACCCGCGCGCGCGCCAGGTGGACTACTCGCGCCTGAAGTACCTGCTGTACGGCGCCGCGCCGATTCCCGCGGCGCTGCTGCGCGAGGGCATCGAGGTGTTCGGCTGCGGCTTCGTGCAGCAGTACGGCATGACCGAGACCACCGGCACCATCGTGGCGCTGCCGCCCGAGGACCACACCACCGAGGAAGTGCCGCGCATGCGTGCCGCGGGCAAGCCGCTGCCTGGCGTGGAGATCAAGGTGGTCGACTATGAAGGCCGCCAGCTCGCGCCCGGCGAGGTCGGCGAGCTCGTGGTGCGCTCGCAGCACAACATGGCCGGCTACTGGAAACAGCCCGAAGAGACCGCGCGCACCATCGACGCCGAAGGCTGGCTGCACACCGGCGATGCGGGCTACATGGATGCCGAGGGCTACCTGTACATCCATGACCGCGTCAAGGACATGATCATCAGCGGCGGCGAGAATGTCTATCCGGCCGAGGTCGAAAGCGCGATCTACGGCCACCCGCAGGTGGCCGACGTGGCGGTGATCGGGGTGCCGGACGAGAAGTGGGGCGAGGCGGTCAAGGCCATCGTCGTGCTCAAGCCGGGGCAGGCCCCGGACCAGGCCGGCATCATCGCGTGGACGCGCCAGCGGCTGGCGGGATTCAAGGTGCCCAAGAGCATCGAGTTCGTCGAGGCGCTGCCGCGCAACCCGTCGGGCAAGCTGTTGCGGCGCAAGCTGCGCGAGCCGTTCTGGGAAGGGATGAACCGGCGCGTGAACTGACGCCGGCATGCAGCAAGCAAAAGCCCGCCGTCACTGGCGGGCTTTTGCTTTGGCGGGCGGGGAACGGGGCGCCCGCTATAATCCGCGCAGGCACTGTGCCGCCTTACCACGTCCACCCGCAATATTGCGCGACCATACCTTTCAGCCATGTCCAAGGACCCCGCGCAAGCCCGCCTGACCCGCCGCTATGTCGAAAAGCGCGAGGCCATCCTGGACGCCGCCGCGCGGCGCTTCAACCACCAGGGCGTACGGGGCACCACCTTGTCGGATGTCGCCGAGGACGTGGGCCTGAGCACCAACAGCATCACCTACTACTACCGCAAGAAGGAAGACCTGGTGGTGGCGTGCCTGCTGCGCACCATCGGCGAGATGGTGGACATTGCCAGCGCGGCCCAGCAGCAGCCGGCGCCGCGCGACCGGGTGGAGGCCTTCATCGCGCTGTTCTTCGAGCGCCTGGCGCGTACCGCCACCGGCGAGCGGCCTGAGCTGATGAGTTTCCGCGAGATCCGGGCGCTGCCGGACAGCCATGCCGATATCGCATTCGACGCCTATACCGACATGTTCCGCCGCATCCGCCAGCTGCTGCGCGAACGCCCGCCGGCCGATCCGGCGCAGCGCAGTGCGCTGAGCGCGCGCGCCCACCTGCTGCTGTCGCTGGCGACCGGCGCGATGTCGTGGGTGGAGCGCTATGAGCCCGAGGACTATCCGAAGGTGGCGCAGACCGTGGTCGACACGCTGCTGCACGGCATTGCCGCGCCGTCGGCCCGCTGGCATGCGCAGATGGACGTATCCGCGCTGCTGCCGGCGCCGGACAGGCCCGAGACCACGCAGGAGGCCTTCCTGCGCGCGGCGACCGAGCTGCTCAACGAGCAGGGCTATCGCGGCGCATCGGCCGATCGCATCTCGGCGCGGCTGAACCTGACCAAGGGCGCGTTCTATCACCACAACGAGAACAAGGACGACCTGATCTCGGCCTGCGTCGACCGCATGTTCGCAGTGATCCGCAATACCCAGACGCTGGTGGAAAACGGCCCCGGCACCGGCTGGGACAAGCTGTGCGCGGTGTCGCGGGCGCTGGTGCAATACCAGTTCTCCAGCCAGGGACCGCTGCTGCGCCTGACCATCTATGGCGCGCTGCCCGAGGACATGCGCAAGGAGAAGATGCTGACCATGAGCCGGCTGTCGGCGCGGATCGTGCGCTTCCTGGTGCTGGGCATGCAGGATGGCTCGATCCGGGCACTTGACCAGTCCATTGCCGCGCTGCAGGTCAACGGCATGATCAATGCCGCGGTGGAGTTGTCCCGCTGGGTGCGCGACGCCCACGCGGACAACGCCGCTGACCTGTTCGTGCGGCCGTTGCTGATGGGCATCCTGTCGGAGCCCTGAGCGCTAGCGCACGCTCAAGTGTAGAGGTGGCAGGCCACCATCTGGCCATCCGGCTGTGCCTGCAGCGCCGGGTCTTCGCTGCGGCAACGCGCCATCGCCACCGGGCAGCGGGTATGGAAGCGGCATCCCGACGGCGGATTCATCGGGCTCGGCACCTCGCCCTGCAGCACGATGCGCTTGCGGCTGCGCTCGCCTTCCACGCTGGCCACCGGCACCGCGGACAGCAGCGCCTGGGTGTAGGGATGGCGGGGGCGGGCGTAGAGCGCCTCGCGGCTTGCGATCTCGACGATGCGGCCCAGGTACATCACCGCGATGCGGTCGCTGATATGCCGCACCACGGCCAGGTCGTGCGCGATGAACAGGTAGGACAGGCCAAGCCGCCGCTGCAGCGACATCAGCACGTTGACCACCTGCGCCTGGATCGACACGTCGAGCGCCGACACCGGCTCATCGCAGACGATGACGCTGGGCCCGAGCGCCAGCGCGCGGGCGATGCCGATGCGCTGGCGCTGCCCGCCGGAGAATTCGTGCGGGTAGCGGTCCGCCATATAGGGCAGCAGCCCGACCATGTCCAGCAACTCCGCCACGCGCGCGCGACGGGCGCTGCGCCCGCCAGGGAAATCATGCACCTCCAGCGGTTCGCTGATGATGTCGCTGACCTTCATGCGCGGGTTCAGCGAGCCGAAGGGATCCTGGTAGACCATCTGCACGCTGCGGCGGAATTGCTGCTCCTGCGCCCGCGTGAAGCTGGCCAGGTCGTCGCCGCGGAAGGCGATGCGTCCGGCGCTGGCGGCCAGCATCTTGAGGATGGCAAGCCCGGTGGTGGACTTGCCGCAGCCGCTTTCGCCGACCAGGCCCAGGGTCTCGCCACGGCGCAGAGTGAATGACACGCCGTCGACCGCCCTGACCGAGCCCACCTGGCGCTTGAGCAGCACGCCGCGCGTGACCGGGAAATGCACCTTGAGGTCGTCGACGCGCAGGATCTCATCGCCACTCTGCACGTCGGCCCGCACGTGAAGCTGCACACCCGCCTGCACACCGCCGTTTCCCGTTGCCGGCTCCGCTATCGCTTCAATGGAGTTCATGGAGGAAGCACGCCTTGAAATGTTGGTCGGAAAGCTGCCGCGTGGCCGCGTCCGGCACGCCGAGCAACGGCGGCCGGGCGCTGCGGCACTGGTCGATCGCCTGCTTGCAGCGCGGCAGGAAGGCGCAGCCCGGGCCCAGCGCAGTCAGGTCGGGCGGCTGGCCTTCGATGGGAACCAGCGGCTCCCGGGTGTCGCCGTCAATGCGCGGCACGGAGGCCATCAGCCCGCGCGTGTAGGGGTGGGCGGGCTGCCGGTACAGGGCCTCGGCGGAAGCGGTCTCCACCAGCCTGCCGCCGTACATCACGGCAACCCGGTCGGCATAGCGCGCCACCACGCCCAGGTCATGCGTGATCAGGATCAGCGCCGTGCCCATGCGCTCGGCCAGGTCCTTCAGCAGGTCCAGGATCTGGGCCTGCACGGTGACGTCGAGCGCGGTGGTGGGCTCGTCGGCGATGATCAGGCGCGGCTCGCAGGCCAGCGCCATGGCAATCATCGCGCGCTGGCGCATGCCGCCCGAGAACTGGTGCGGATAGGCTGAAAGCCGGCTCTGGGGCTCGGGGATCTGGACCTTGCCGAGCAGCTCGCCGGCCATCCCCAGCGCGGTCTTCCAGGGCAGGCCGCGATGCAGGTGGATGGGCTCGGCAATCTGCTTGCCGATGGTGAGCGCCGGGTTCATCGACGACATCGGCTCCTGGAAGATCATCGCGATGCGGTTGCCGCGGATGGCACGCATGCCGCGGGGGCCGAGCCTGAGCAAGTCCTGGCCCTCGAACACGATCTCGCCGGCGTCGATCGAGCCGCCCGGGGCGGGGATCAGGCCCAGTATCGACAGGGCAGTCACGCTCTTGCCCGAGCCGGATTCACCGACGATGGCCAGGGTCTCGCCCGGGGCCACGTCGAACGAGACCTGGTCGACGGCGGTCACCACGCCGCGATCGGTGCGAAAGCGCGTGGTGAGGTCCCTGACCTGCAGGATGGGCTGCGTCATGCGTGTCTCCTCGGGCGGCTCAGAAGCCAAGCTTCTTCTTCATGTCCTGGTCGATCCACATGCGTGCATAGATCGGCCCGGGCCGCACCGCGCCCGCGCGCAGCTCGCCGCCGTAGTTGCGCACCCACGGCCACCAGGCGGTGTACATGTAGGGCGTGGGCAGCCAGATATAGGGCGCTTCGACCAGGATATCGCGCGTGAGCCCGCGCAGCGCTTCCTGCCGCTTGCCGAGGTCGCGCAGCTCGAAGGCGGCTTCCACCCGCTTCGTGTACGCGTCGTTGCCCCACTGCGCGGCGTTCCATACCTGTCCCGGCACGAAGCTCTTGCGGATCGTGGTGGTGGGATTGGTATGGCCGTTGGCCATCATGTAGCCGGGCGCATTGGTCCGGGTCGTCATCGCGGACAGGAACGCGCCGTACTCCATCGGCTGGATTTCGATGCGCACATTGACCTGTTCCAGGTACGCGGCGATCAGCGGCAGCAGCTCCATATGGTCCGGGGCGCATGCGCACACCTGCACCTTGAACTTGAAGCCCTTGGGGTAGCCGGCCTCGGCCAGCAGCTTGCGGGCCTTGTCGGGGTTGTAGGTGAAGAGCTCCTTCACGTTCTCCGGCATGGCGCTGAGCGGCTCGAAGTAGCCCACATAGTCCGGGTGCTGCGGATAGGCGAACAGTTCCGCGTTGCCGCCGTAGTACTGCTTGACGATCTCCTGCTTGTTGACCGCCATGTTGAGCGCGCGGCGCACGCGGATATCGTTGAAAGGCTTGGTGTCAACGCGCATGGCCAGGTACTGCCCGGTGAAGGACAGCCAGCGCGACCATTGCAGCTGCGGCGCGCTCTTCTTCAGCTCCTCCACCGAGGTCCAGCGTATGCCTTCCATGACGTCGAGCTTGCCCGTGCGCAGCATGGTGTTGCGCGTGGCTTCGTCCTTGATGGTGCGCAGCACCATCTTGTCGACGAAAGGCAGCTTGAAATCCTTGCCGCCCACCTTCTCGGTATCCCAGTACAAGGCGTTGCGCGTATAGGTGCTGGCGTTGCCCTGTACGAACTGGGTCAGCTGGAACGGGCCGCTGCCATTGACGTGCTTCCAGTTGCCGGCACCGGCGTTGGCCACCTCCTTCGGCATGATGCCGGAGTAGTAGCCCCAGCCGAAGCGGTAGTCCCACTCGGCGTTGTACTTGCTGAAGCGGAACAGCACCGTATGCTTGTCCTTCGCTTCCACCTTGGCCAGGTGGTCGAAATAGGTGGGGATCTTCTTCGCGCTTTCGGCCTGGCGCGTGTAGCTGAAGACCACGTCGTCCGCCACCAGTTCGCGCTCTTCCATCACGCCGGGCTTGGCCGGGAACCTGACGCCCTTGCGCAGCCTGACTTCCAGCGTCTGCGGATCGAGCCATTTCCAGCTTTCGGCCAGTTCGCCGCGGATGGCGTCCTCGGGCAGCCACGCGTCGGCCTGGAAACTGTACTTGCCGCCGAGGCGCCTGGACTTGGACAGGTCGGCCACGAACAGCTGCTCGTAGACCTGGCCGGTGTCGTAGTTCTGCTTCCAGTTCCAGTCGGCGAGGTCCCATGACAGGGCCGAGATGGTCGGGTAGACCGAGCCGATCTCCAGCGTGCCGCCGTACTTGGGCGCGTCGCTCTGCGCGCCCGCCGTGGCTGCGCACAAGGCGAGCACCACGCCCGCCAACATCGAGGATGCCTGTGTGTTCAAACCGAAGCCCTCCGTGGTCGACTGCCGTTGGCCCGGCGGCATGGCCGCGCGGGAAATCCGTGCCCCGCGCGCCAGCGCGGCGGGGATTGCTATTCGGGCGGGCGCTAGCGCGTGCCGCGCATGCGTGGGTCCAGCAGGTCGCGCAGGGCGTCGCCGTAGATATTGATCGCGTAGACCACGATGGTGAGGCAGATGCCCGGCGCCAGCGCCAGCCAGGGGCCCTGGAACATGAAGGTGCGGCCGTCGCCTGACAGCATGCCGCCCCACGTGGGCGCGGGCGGCGGCACGCCCAGGCCCAGGAAGGACAGGCCGGATTCCGCGAGGATTGCCGTGCCGACCCGGGTGGTGAACAGCACGATCACCGGGGGCAGGACATTGGGCAGGATATGGCGCCACAGGATGCGCGTGGTTGACGCGCCCATCGATTGCGCGGCGTGGACATACATGTTCTCGCGCACCGAGACCACCGCGCTGCGCACGATGCGCGAGCCGCCGATGCCAAGCAGCAGCCCCAGCGTGCAGACGATCTGCCAGCTGCCCGGGCCCAGCACCGAGACCACCACGATCAGGATCACCAGGTCCGGGAAGCTCATCCAGGCATCGACCATGCGCTGAACGATCAGGTCCAGCTTGCCGCCGAGGTAGCCGGTCAGGATGCCGAGCAGCACCGAGATCGCCGTGGCGAGCGTGGCCGCGCTCAGGCCGATCACCACCGACAGCTGCGCGCCGTACAGGCAGCGCGACAGCATGTCGCGGCCAAGGTTGTCGGTGCCGAACGGATGCGCCCAGGAGGGCGCCTGCAGCCGTTGCAGCATGTTGATCTCGTTCATGCCGTACGGCGCCAGCAGCTCGGCAAACACGCCGCAGAACAGGAAGATGGCGCAGATGACGGCGCCGGCGGCGCCCAGCGGCTTGTCGCGGAACAGCCGGCCGAGCAGCCCGCGGCCGGGCACGGCGCGCCGGGCCGGCGCGGCAACAGCAGCGGGGGCGGCGGGATTGGGGTGCAGGGCGGGTTTGGCCATCAGCGGTGCCTCACTTTGGGATCGAACAGCCCGTAGCTCAGGTCGACGAGCAGGTTGATCAGCATCACCGCGACGCCCACCACCAGGAACACGCCGGTGATGACCGGATAGTCGCGCTGGTGCACGGCGTCGAGCAGCAGCAGGCCCATGCCGGGCAGCGCGAAGATCTGCTCGATGATGACCGCGCCGCCGATCAGCAGCGGCGCCTGCAGTCCGATCAGCGTCACCACCGGGATCAGCGCGTTGCGCAGGGCGTGGCGCAGCACCACCAGGCGCTCGCTCAGGCCCTTGGCCCAGGCGGTGCGGATATAGTCCTGGCGCAGCACCTCGAGCATCATGGTGCGGGTCATGCGCATGGTGATGGCGGACAGCGCCATGCCCAGCACGATGGCGGGGATCAGCATGTTGCGCACATGCTGCACCGGGTCTTCATGGAAGGGCACGTAGCGGGCCTCGGGCGACCAGCCCCACCAGACCGAGGGGAACACCATCACCATGGTGCCGAGCCAGAAGCTGGGGATGGCCAGCATCAGGATGGAGAACGAGCGCGCGATGTAGTCGGCGGCGCTGTCCTGGCGGATGGCAGACAGCACGCCGATCGGCAGCGCCACCGACAGCGCCACCACCAGCGCGATCACGCCCAGCGAGAAGGTGGCGGGAATGCGCGCGGTCACCATCGACAGCACCGGCTCGCCCTGCCACAGGGACTGGCCCAGGTCGCCGCGCAGCACGATGCCGCCGACCCAGTGCACATACTGCTGCCACATCGGGCGGTCCATGCCGAGGGCGCGGACCAGGTCTTCGCGGGTACGGGTATCGGCGCTGATGTCGTTCTGGCTCAGCATCAGGTCGACCACATCGCCGGGCACCATGCGCACGATGGTGAAGACGATCAGGCTGGCGAACAAGAGCGTGGGGACCAGCGCCAGCAGCCGGCGCAGCACGTAGGCGCTCATCGCAGCCCTCGCAGCGCCGCGTTGGCGCGGCTGGCCGAAACGGAGGATACCGGCAACACGAATCTGCATGATGCTTGGTGCATGTCGTCTCCTGTCTCCCGATCCCTTTGCATCCGCCAGCACAGGATTCTGCTGCTGGGTGGGAGTGGTTTTTGCTATTTCACCGGTGGTGAAACACCGTTGCGGGTGGTCTTGCGAGGCCGTGATCCCAGCATACTGATCGTTCGAAACGAAAACAACCCGATTGCCGCGCGGAAAGGCTAGTGGTTTTCCATGGCCCCGCGGCGGTGTGCGGGACGCGCGCCGGCACGCGCACGCCGGGCCCGGCTGCACGTTGCCTGCGCCAGCGCGCGCGCTGGCTAGTAGCCGCGCAGCGTGGCCCAGCGCTGCAACTGGGCGTTGGCATCGCCAAGCAGTTCCTGGGCCGTGCGTGCCCGCTTCATGAAGAAGCCGATCTCCAGTGCGTCGGTCATGCCGATGCCGCCATGCATCTGCACGCCCTCCTGCACGGCCAGGGTCGCGCTGGTGCCAGCGCGCGCCTTGGCAACGCAGACCAGGCCGGCGGCGTCGTCCGTGCCGGCATCGAGCCGCTGCTGGCACTGCAGCACGGCGGCACGGGTGATCTCGATCTCGGTGAACAGGTGCGCGGCGCGGTGCTGCAGCGCCTGGTACTCGCCGATGATGCGGCCGAACTGGCGGCGCTCCTTCAGGTAGGCAAGTGTGCGCTCGAAGGTTTCGTCGGCGATGCCGAGCAGTTCGGACGCCAGCACGGCGCGGCCAACGTCGAGCACGCGCTCCAGCATGGCGGCGCCATTGCCGAGGGTGCCCAGCACAGCGGCGCCCGGCAGCCGCACCTCGCGCAGGGTCACGCGCGCCGCATTGGTGGCGTCGGCCATGACCGTACGCTCGATCGAGAGGCCGGCGCTGCCGGCAGGAACCAGGAAGAGCGTGATGCCGTCGCGGTCGTCGGGCGCGCCGGCGGTGCGCGCCGCCACGATCAGGGTGTCGGCGACGTGGCCATCGACGACAAAGACCTTGTCGCCGTCGAGGCGGAAGCCGTCGCCGTCGGCGCTTGCGCGCAGGGCATGGCGCATGGGCCGGTGCCTGGCGCTCTCTTCCAGTGCCAGCGCGGTCAGGTGCTGGCCGGCGGTTATGGCGGGCAGCATCGCCGTGCGCTGCGCATCGCTGCCGTAGTGGGTGAGCAGCGCCGCGCCCAGCACGGCGGTGGACAGGAACGGCGAGGGCGCCAGCGTGCGCCCGATCGCTTCCATGATGATGCCGGCCTCCACCACGCCCAGGCCGCTGCCGCCATATTGCTCGGGCACCAGCACGCCGGCGAAGCCGAGTTCGGCAAATTGCTGCCACAAGGAGCGGGAGAAGCCGGTCTCGTCGCGGGTATCGCGCAGCGTGCGCAGCGCGGAGATCGGGGCGGATTCGCGCAGGAAGGTCAGGGCGCTGTCGCGCAGCATTTCCTGCGTCTGGTTCAGTACGATGGGCATGGGCGGACTCGTGTCTGGGTACGTGGCAGCGGGGGAGAGCGCGCGGTGCCGGGCTCAGGCGCCCGGCAGGCCGAGCAGGCGCTTGGCGACGATATTGAGCTGGACCTCGCTGGTGCCGCCCTCGATCGAGTTCGCCTTGCTGCGCAGCCACGCGCGTGCCAGCGCGCCCTGCTGGCTGCGCTCGCTTTCCCACTCCAGCGCGTCGCTGCCGCCGATCGACATCAGCAGCTCGTGGCGGCGCTTGTTCAGTTCCGCACCGTAGTACTTGAGCACCGACGAGAACGCCGCGATGCCCTCGCCCTGGCGGGCCAGGTCGCGCACGCGCTCGCCGGCCGCGGCAAAGGCGGCCTCGTCGATCTCGAACTGCGCGATGTGCGCGCGCAGCATCGGCTCGTCAAGCCGGCCGGCGGCGTCCAGCCCGATGGCCTTGGCAGCGTGCGCGCCAAGCGGCTGCCGCATGCCGCGGCTGCCGATGGCGCTGATCATCTCGCGCTCATGGGTGAGCAGGTACTTGGCAATCTCCCAGCCGCGGTTGAGCTCGCCGACCAGTTGTGCGCGGGGCACCGCGACGTCGTCGAAGAAGGTCTCGCAGAATGGGGATTTGCCGGAGATCAGCGGGATGGGCCGGGTCGTCACGCCCGGCGTTTCCATGTCGAACAGCAGGAAGCTGATGCCGGTGTGCTTTTGCGCCGCGGCATCGGTGCGCACCAGGCAGAAGATCCAGTCGGCCTGGTCGGCATAGGACGTCCACACCTTCTGGCCGTTGACCAGGAAATGATCGCCGCGGTCCTCGGCGCGGGTCTGCAGCGCGGCCAGGTCGGAGCCGGCGTTGGGCTCGGAGTAGCCCTGGCACCAGCGGATCTCGCCGCGGGCGATGCGGGGCAGGTGCTCGCGCTTCTGGGCCTCGGTGCCGTACCTGAGCAGGGCGGGGCCAAGCATGGAGATGCCGAAGCTCTGCAGCGGCACGCGGCAGCCGAGCCGGGCCATTTCCTCGCGCAGCACCTTGGCCTGCTCGCGCGGCAGGCCGGCGCCGCCGTATTCCGTGGGCCATTCGGGCACGGTCCAGCCCTTGTCGGCCATGCGGCCAAGCCACTGGCGCTGGGCCTCGGACTGGAAGCGGAACCTGCGCCCGCCCCAGCAGATGTCGTCTTCGTTGCGCACCGGCTGCCGCATCTCGGCCGGACAGTTCTGCTCCAGCCAGGCGCGCGCCTGCTGCCGGAAGGTCTCCAACTCGTCCACGCGTGTCTCCTTGTTCTCGGGTGCCTGTCGCTGGACGCCTCTTTCTCTGGCGCGCTGCCGGTGAGGTCGCCCGCACCTGGCTGGTCGGCCAGGCGGCGTATCCCGTTATACAAGTCGCATCTGGTAGCGTCAATACTCAATTACCTAAAATGGATGTGGCGGGCGCTGCGGCCAGAGCTGCAAAGTGCACGCATCGCAGGCCATAGTTCATATCCGAGGTTGCGCTGCAGCACGAAATATCCCAGAAATGAAGGGGTAATTCGACGTAATCACCCGGTGAAAGGGAGGTCAGGCGTTGGGGGCGTTTCCTGTGGTAGCATCCGTTCAAAACATACCGCTATCACGAAAAAGCGGGGATGCACCGGTTGCGTGAGATGCCGGACAGGCAAGTTGCCAACGCAGACCGGTGCCATAGGGAGACCAAGCCGTGCCCGTCGTCATGCCTTCGCTCGACCAGCGAACCGTTTCGTATCCCGGTGCCGGTGCGCCGGACCGCGTGCGCCAGGGGGATTCAGGCGGCATAGGTCACGGCGCATGACATGCACGCGGACCCCCGAGCGGGTAGCCGGCCCCGATGAGGGACCTGACCTGAGCGCGCATGAACAGGCTGAGCGGTGCTATCTCAAGCATGTCGACCAGCACCTGCCGCGCAACGCCCGCGCGTACCTGGCGCACGGCATGCTGGGCATGACCGGGTTCAGGCTGGTGACCGCGCCCACCTTCGTGCCGGCCTACCTGTACCTGCTGTCCGGCTCCAAGCTGACCGTCGGCATCGTGCTGTCCGCGCAATATGCGGGCATGGCCGCGTCGTCGATCTGGGGCGCCACGCTGATCGAGCACCGCCCGCGCGTAATGCCGCTGATCTACCTGGTGGGCTGGCTGGTGCGTGCGCAGATCCTGGGGCTGGCGCTGTCGGCGCTGTGGCTGTCGGGCGAGGCGGCGCTGGTCGCGGCGGGCATCTTCCTGCTGCTGTTCGGGCTGCTCAACGGCGTGCAGAACGTCAGCTTCAACTACCTGACCTCCAAGATCATCCCGCTGGCGCGCCGCGGCCGGCTGACCGCGCTGCGCAATTTCTGCGGCGGGCTCACCGCGGCCGCGGTGGCGTGGCTGGGCGGGCGCTACCTGGTGGGCAACCAGGTGCTGGGCAACGGCTATGCCGCCACTTTCCTGGCGGCCTTCGTGCTGACCAGCATCGGCATTTCAGCGCTCACGCAGATGCGCGAGCCGACCCTGCACGACGTGCGCCTGCCGGCGGGCTTCCTGCGCCGCCTGGCCGAGGTGCCGGCGCTGCTGCGCGCGGACCGCGATTTCGTGCGTTTCTTCGTGGCGCGCGCGCTGGTGGCGTTCGGCATGATGGCGATGCCGTTCTATGCGATCTATGCCGGCACCCATATCGACCTGTCCGGCGCGGTGCTGGGCTACATGAGCCTGGCCTACCTGCTGGCGCAGACCACCAGCAGCCTGGCCTGGGGCCGCATCGCCGACCGCCACGGCTACCGGCTGGTGTTCCTGGCCAGCATCGCGCTGTGGGTGGCGGCAACGCTGCTGCTGCTGTGCGGCACCACGCTGCCCGGCTTCCTGCTTGCCTTCTGCGGGCTGGGCGCCGCCTTTGGCGGCTTCTTCATCTCCGCGGACAACCTGGTGATGGAGTTCGGCAGCCGCAAGGACCGGCCCATGCTGCTGGCGGTGTCCGATACCGCCACTTTCGCGATGATGGCCATCGGCCCGGTCTGCGGCGGCCTGCTGGCCCAGGGCGTGCGCTTCTGGGTGGTGTTCGCGCTCGCCATCCTGGTCAAGTGCGCCGCCTTCGTGCTGGCCCTGCGCATTGTCGACCCGCGCCGGCGCAGGGCGGCGCTTGAGCCTCCGCCGGGCCTGCACCGGCACCCCACACCGATTCAATCCAGGAGAACCGATCCATGACCGCCATCAACGCCGTGACCGACCTCGCGGTGGACGCCGACATCGCCGTCCTGACCCTCGACTCGCCCCCTGTCAATGCACTGTCCGCCGCCGTGCGCAGCGGCATCCGCGACGGCATGGCGCGCGCGCTCGCCGACGATGCCGTCAAGGCCGTGGTGCTGCTCTGCGCCGGCAAGACCTTTGTCGCGGGCGCGGACATCACCGAGTTTGGCAAGCCGCCGGCGGGCCCGTCGCTGGCGCAGGTGCAGGCCATGATCGAGGACGCACCCAAGCCGGTGGTGGCCGCCATCCACGGCACCGCGCTCGGCGGCGGGCTGGAGCTGGCGCTGGTGTGCCATTACCGCATTGCCACGCGCTCGGCAAAGTGCGGGCTGCCGGAAGTCAATCTTGGCCTGCTGCCGGGGGCGGGCGGCACCCAGCGGCTGCCGCGTATCGTGGGCCCGGAACAGGCGCTGGAGATGGTCACCTCGGGCACGCACGTGGCGGCCAGCGCCGCGGCGGAGATGGGCCTGGTCGACCTGCTGACCGACGACGCCTCGTTGCGTGCCGACGCGGTGGCGTTCGCGCGCAAGGTGGTGGCCGAGCAGCGGCCCCTGCGCAAGGTGCGCGAATCCGATGACAAGGTGGCGGCCGCGCGCGGCAAGCCGGAGCTGTTCGCTGCCTTCCGCAAGGCCAATGCGCGGCGCTTTCGCGGCTTCGATGCGCCCGAGTTCAATATCCGCTGCATCGAGGCGGCGGTGGAGCTGCCGTTCGAAGCCGGCCTGAAGCGCGAGCGCGAGCTGTTCACCGAACTGCTCAACGGCACGCAGTCGGCGGCACAGCGCTACTACTTCTTTGCCTCGCGCCAGGTATGGAACGTGCCCGATGTGGGAGCCGACACGCCCGCGCTTGCGGTCAGGCGCATCGGCATCGTCGGCGCGGGCACCATGGGCGGCGGCATCGCCATGAATTTCCTCAACGCCGGCTACCCGGTGACCATCGTCGAGACTTCGCAGCAGGCGCTCGACCGCGGCCTGAAGACGATCCGGGCCAACTACGACAACACCGCGCGCAAGGGCCGGCTCAGCGCGGCCGATGTCGAGGCGCGCATGGCGCTGCTGACTCCCACGCTGGACCTGCGGCAGCTGGCCGATGCCGACCTGATCATCGAAGCGGTGTTCGAGAACATGGAGGTCAAGCAGGACCTGTTCGGCAAGCTGGACCGGATCGCCAAACCGGGCGCCATCCTTGCCACCAATACGTCGGCGCTGGACGTGAACGTGATCGCGGCCGCGACCTCGCGCCCGGAGGCGGTCATCGGCCTGCATTTCTTCTCGCCCGCCAACGTGATGAAGCTGCTGGAAGTGGTGCGCGGCGACAAGACTGCAAAGCCGGTGATCCGCACCGCGATGGAACTCGCGCGCAAGATCGGCAAGGTCGCGGCGCTGGTCGGGGTGTGCCCGGGTTTTGTCGGCAACCGCATGCTGGCCCAGCGCCAGCGCGAGGCCCAGAAGCTGGTGCTGGACGGGGCGCTGCCGTGGGACGTGGACCGCGTGCTGTACGACTTCGGCTTTCCGATGGGGCCCTTCGCCATGAGCGATCTCGCCGGGCTTGACCTTGGCTGGGTGCGCGAGAAGTCCAGCGGCTCGACGCTGCGCGAGGTGCTGTGCGAGATGGACCGCCGCGGACAGAAGGCCGGCGCCGGCTACTACGACTACGACGAACAGCGCAACGCGAAGCCGTCGCCGGTGATCGAGCAGGTCATTCGCGACTTCGCCGCAAAACAGGGCAGGAACAGCCGCGTGGTGTCGGAACAGGAGATCCTGGAGCGCTGCATCTATCCGATGATCAACGAAGGCGCGAAGATCCTGCAGGAAGGCAAGGCGATCCGCGCCTCGGACATCGACGTGATCTGGGTGAACGGCTACGGCTGGCCGGTGTATCGCGGCGGCCCGATGTTCCATGCCGACACCATCGGGCTGGACAAGGTGCTGGCGGCGATGCGGCGCTATGAGGCGCTGTATGGCGCGGACTTCACGCCGGCGCCACTGCTGGAGGAACTGGCGGCGCAGGGGCGCAGGTTCGCCGACCTCAGGTAAGGCAGCAAGGGCTGCCTCGGCCGGCCGGTGCCATGCGCCGGCCAGGCGCCTACTTCTTCTTGACCACGCTGACCTTGCCGTCAGCCTCCAGGTACAGCGCCTTGACCTCGTCGATCGATTCCAGGCCCTCCTGCCGGTACTTGGCTTCGAGCTCTTCGTCGGTGATGGATTCGCGCCGCATGTTCTCGCGCAGCTTGGTGCCGTTGCGCACCAGCAGCACCTTCCTGGGTTCGGCAAAGCGCTGGAAAGCGGGGGAGTGGTAGGCCAGCAGGTCGATCAGCCGGTTCCAGGCGATCAGCGTGACCACCAGCAGCACGGCATCGGCGACGCTCTCGCCGTTGCCTGCCATGCCGTTCTGCGCGGCGTCGGCGACGATCACCACCAGCAGCAGGTCGGCGATGCCCAGCGAGCCGATGTCGCGCCGGACCACGAAGCGGAACAGCAGGAACAGCACCCAGTACATCAACGTGCCGCGCGCGACGATCTCGAGCGGGGACAGGGTCAGGAGGAGGGCTTCGCGCCAGTCGAATGACAGGTCCATGCGCGCTACCCAGCAACTTCCGGGCCACTTTGCAACGATGGCGGCGGTGGCACGGGCGTCGCCGCGCCGCGGGTAATTCTTACACCTGGCGCGTACGGTTTGCTGCGCTGAAAGCCAGGCGTCCCGCATGCGGCGGGGACGCCTGGCGGTCCGGTCTCAGGCTAGTCCGCCTGGATGCCGAACTCCTTGACCACCTTGGTGTAGCGGGCGGTGTCGGCGGCGATCAGCTTCGACAGCACCGCCGGCTCGCCGCCCGCCGGCGTGACCGCGATGGTGGCCATGCGCGCCACCACGTCGGGCATCTTCAGGATCTCGTTGACGTGCGTGTTGAGCGTGCGCACCAGGTCGGCCGGCATGCCCTTGGGCCCGAGCAGGGCCTGCCAGGCGCCGATCTCCACATCCTTGTAGCCCAGCTCGGCCAGCGTCGGCACGTTGGGCGCGAACGGCGAGCGCTTCTGGTCCGCAACCGCCAGCGGCACCAGGCTGCCGTTGCCGACGTACTGCGAGATCGCGCCGTAGGTGATGTAGGTCACCGGCACCTGCCCGCCGATCACGTCGACGATGGCGGGCGCCAGGCCGCGGTAGGGCACCTGGCTGATCTTGATGCCGGCGGACTTGTTGAACAGCTCACCCATGATGTGCATCGGCGAGCCATTGCCGGGCGTGGCATAGGTTTCCACCTTGCCGGCCTTGGCGCGCGCCACCAGCTCGCTGACCTTGGTGATGCCGCTGCCCTTGTTGACGACCACGAACAGCGACTGCGTGCCGATCTGGCTGATGGGAGTGAGGTCGTGCTGCACGTCATAGCTGGCGCCGGTGCCGGCCTTGAGCACCAGCGGCGCGAGGGCGACGGTGTTGGGGGCCAGCAGCAGGGTGTAGCCGTCCGGGTTGGCGCGCGCCACGTAGGCGCTGCCGATGGTGCCGGCGGCGCCGGTGCGGTTTTCCACCACCACCGACTGCTTCAGGCGCGGGGCGAGCTTTTCCGCGAACAGGCGCGCCAGCACGTCGACGTCGCCGCCGGCCGGGTAGGCGACAACGATGGTGATGGGCTTGTTCGGGTACGCACCCTGGGCCAGGGCGGTGCCGCCGGTGGCAGCGACCAGGGCGGTCGCGGCGGCCAGCGTGGCGAGTACTTTGCGGCGTACGGACTTCATGATGTTCAGACCTCTGTAAGACGTGGCGCCCGGACGGGCCGGGGCCAATGGCTGTGTTGGCGTCCGGCGCCTTGCCTGCGCCGGACGGTACCGCCGGGGGGCGCGGAGGAAATCAGAAAACGTGCTTGATGCCGATCATCGAGCCCCACTGGTTCTCGCCCGGGCGCGGGTTCGAGCCAGGCGAGCCGCCGCTGACCGACATGGCCAGCTGGCCGCCGTTGTTGATGAAGCCGGCGGTGGCGTACACCGAGGTGCGCTTGCTGAAGCTGTACATCGCGCGCAGCGTATACAGCATGGCCTGGTTGTCGCTGCCGTGGTAGTTCAGGAAGTAGACCTGGCCGGCCAGGTTGACCGCGGGGGTGATGTCGTAGGACGCGCCGGCGTAGTACAGGTCGCTGATCGGCGTGGGGCTGCCCTCGTTGTCGCGGCGGATCCAGCCGGCGCCGATCTTGGTGCGCTGGAACAGCATGTAGCCGCCCAGCGACAGGCGGTCGTCGGTCAGGTTGCTGTTGGTCAGGCCGCCGAAGGCGCCCGGGCCGCCGCGCTGCGAGTCATACGCGGCGGTGACGCCCCAGGTCTTGTTGTCGTAGCCGAGCATGGCCGACCACTGGCGGCACGCCTTCTTGTCGGTGGCGTTCTCGCCGGCGCAGTTGGTGCCCGAGGGGCTGGGGCCGGCGTTGACCGCATCACGCCCGAAGCTGTAGGTGGCGCCTACCACGAAACCGCTGAAGTTGGCCTTGTACGACACCGCGTTGTCGGCGCGCGTATTGGGCAGGTAGCTGTCGAGCGAGCCCGAGCCGTACACGTTGGGCCCCAGGACATCGCTGTCGAGCGTGGCCCAGAACAGCATGGTGTACTGGCGGCCGAACGACAGCTGCCCATACTGGTTGCTCAGCCCGACCAGCGCCTGGCGCCCGAACAGGCGGCCGCCCTGGTTGGAGGTGCCCGAATCCGGCGAGAAGCCCGACTCCAGCACGAAGATGCTCTTCAGGCCGCCGCCAAGGTCTTCGGTGCCGCGGATGCCCCAGCGCGAGGGCACGGTCGCGGTCAGGTTGGGCATGCGCACCAGGCCGTCGCCGTTGGCGCCGACATTGCTCACATATTCGACCCCCGTGTCGATGACCCCGTACAGGGTGACCGAGGATTGTGCCGAGGCCAGCAGGGGGAAAGCCGCGGCCAGGCCTGCGGCGATTCGTGCAAGTTTCATCTACCAGTTTCCTTCCGTTTTCCGTTTTGTCGTCTTGTAGTCCGCTGCCACTGCGGATGGCGGCTGCGGATGCTGTTTCGGTCTCTTTTGTGTTTTATATATGAAACATCAAACAACATAAGAAACGTCAAGCAAAATATAGCTGTGAGTTTCCACAAGATGTGAGGAGGGTTATCCCTAGTGAGGCGACGCCGCGACGGCTAACGTCGGCTCTGCGCGGAGGTTTCCGATCTTTCTATCGTTAACCCTCATCCCGGCTGGACCCCGACACGCCTATGCTTTAAAAGTTTTATTCTCAAACCTAAGTTTTATATATGGAACAAAATCAACCCCACATTCCAGCCGAGCCAGACCGGCAGTTGCTGGAAGCCCTCGACAGCGGGTTTGCCCAGCGCGTGGTGCAGGTGGGCGCGGACGGCGAGCGCGTGGCCTACCGCGGCGGCGGGAGCACGGGCCCGGCGGTCGTGCTGCTGCACGGCATCAGTTCCGGGGCGGCGTCGTGGCTGCCGTGCGCGAGCCTGCTGGCCGCGCACGCGCGGGTGATCGCCTGGGATGCGCCGGGCTATGGCGATTCGTCGCCGCTGCCGCAGGCGCGGCCATTGGCGTCTGACTACGCGCAGCGGCTGGACCGGCTGCTGCAGGCACTGGGCGCGCAGCCGGCGCTGATCGTCGGGCATTCGCTGGGCGCGCTGATGGCGGCAGCCTATGTCGCCAACGCGCGCCAGCTGCCCGCGCGCCTGCTGTTGCTCAGCGTGGCGCAAGGCTACGGCGGCGCGGGCAGGGAGGCGCAGGCAAGGGAAGTGGCGCGGCAGCGGCTGGAGGCGCTGGAATCCCTGGGCGTCGATGGCCTGGCGCAACGCGGCCCGGCCCGGCTGCTGAGCGAGGAAGCCGACCCCGGCGCCCAGGCATGGGTGCGCTGGAACATGCAGCGGCTCAACCCGGACGGCTACCGCCAGGCGGTGGCGATGCTGTGCGGCGACGACATCCACGCCTACCTGGCGCGGCGCCCCGCTGCCTTGCCCACGCGGATCGCCTGCGGCAGCCGCGATGTCGTCACCACGCCGCCAGCCTGCGGCACGCTGGCCGAACGCTTCGGCCTGCCGTTCTCGCTGATCCCCGATGCCGGCCACGCCTGCTATATCGACCAGGCCGCCGCCACCGCGCGGCTGATCCGCTCGGTGCTGGACGACGCCACCTGACGCCACTGCGGCGGCGACTGCCGCCGCATCCCGAGCGGTGGCGCGCAGATTGCGCCACCCCTTCCAGATTTCGTAGTGCCGATCGCGGGTTAACCCCAGTCAATTTTTGCGGCCGCGTTGTCTATAGTCGTACCTGTGTTCAATATCTAAACCAGTGTTTCATTAGTAAAACGTAGCCAGGCGATCGCAAGACCGGTCGACGCGGCACGCGGAACACGGTCCCCCCGCTGCAAGACATGGAGCAAAGCGCAATGGAAAGCCTCTCGTACAACCCGAACCTGGTGCCCTGGGAGCGTCCGGCGCCGAACAACGTGGCAGGCAAGGGCCATATCGAGCAACCCGGCAAGGTCGCCAACATCGTCTGGCAGACCCGCGCCGCCGCGCCGAGCGCCTATGAGAACGCGCTGGGCGATGCCCTCGAAGCCGCGTTCGAAGGCGGCGCGCAGAACCCGCAGGACATCGTGCGCGCCTTCAATGACGCCGGTTTCCTGGGCGTGGACGGCCAGCCCTGGACCGAAGAGCGCTTCCTGTCCGAAATGCGCCGGCTGGGCGCCTGAGCCCGCCCCAGTCCAAGTCCAGCCTCGAAGCGAGAAAACCATGGAATCGAACAAGCAAGCCCGCACCGAAGCCCGCCTGAACACCGGCCTGCGCAACTACTGGTACCCGGTCGCCGCCTCGTGGGCGGTGTCCCATGCCCCGATCGGCATCACCCGCCTGAGCCAGAACATCGTGCTGTGGCGCGATGGCGAAGGCCAGGTCCACGCCCTGGAAGACCGCTGCCCGCACCGCGGCGCGCGCCTGTCGATGGGCTGGAACCTGGGCGACCGCGTTGCCTGCTGGTACCACGGCGTCGAGGTCGGCGGCGACGGCCAGGTCAAGAGCGTGCCGGCGGTGGAAAGCTGCCCGCTGGAAGGCCGCACCTGCGTGCGCAGCTACCCGGTGCAGGAGAAGGCCGGCGCCATCTTCCTGTGGTTCGGCGACCAGGCCCCGCAAGGCGAGGGCAGCCCCGACGAACTGCGCCTGCCGGAAGAACTGGTCAGCGAAGAACACAGCAACTTCCTGTGCGTGGCGCACTGGGACTGCAACTACCGCTACGCCATCGACAACGTGATGGACCCGATGCACGGCGCCTACCTGCATGCGGTGTCGCACTCGATGGCCAGCGGCGAGAAGTCCGCCGTGATGCAGGTGCGCGAGACCGAGCACGGCCTGGTGTTCGAGAAGACCGGCCAGCGCGGCGTCAATTTCGACTGGGTCGAATTTGGCGAAACCGGCACGCTGTGGCTGCGCCTGGCGATCCCGTACCGCGCCAGTGTCGGCCCCGGCGGCCCGTTCGGCATCGTCGGCATGGCCACGCCGGTGGATGAAGACCACTGCATGGTGTTCTTCTGGCGTACCCGCCATGTGCAGGGCTGGGAGCGCGACGTGTGGCGCTTCCTGTACCGCAACCGCCTGGAGCAGCTGCACTGGGACGTGCTGGAGCAGGACCGCGTGGTGCTGGAAATGATGGCCCCGAACGCACGCGACCACGAGATGCTGTACCAGCACGACGCCGGCATTACCCGCGTGCGCCGCCTGCTCAAGCGCCGCGCCGAGCAGGAAGTGGCCGACGAGCCCGTCGCCATGCTGCAACCCGCCGGAGCCGCCAGCCATGCCTGAGGCAAACACCAACAACACGCTGCTGGCCGGGCGCAAGGTGCTGGTCACCGGCGCCGCGCGCGGACTGGGCCTGGCCTTCGTCAAGGCGCTGGCCGAAGCCGGCGCCACCGTGGCCATGGCCGACATCCTGGCCGAGCGCCTGCAGCAGGAAGCCGACGCCCTGCGCGCCCGCGGCCTGAGGGTGGTGCCGGTCACGCTGGACCTGTCCGATCCGGCCTCGGTGCAGGCTTGCGCCGAGGCCGCGGTCAAGGCGCTGGGCGGGCTCGACGGCCTGGTCAACAACGCCGCCGTGACGGATTCCGGCGGCCGTGACGCCGCCGCCATCGACATTGCCACCTGGGACCGCGTGATGAACGTCAACGTGCGCGGCACCTGGCTGATGACCACCGCCTGCCTGCCGGCGCTGCGCGCCAGCGGCCGCGGCGCCGTCGTCAACCTGGCGTCGGACACGCCGCTGTGGGGCGCGCCCAACCTGCTGGCCTATGTGGCGAGCAAGAGCGCCATCATCGGCATGACCCGGTCGCTGGCGCGTGAACTGGGCAAGGACCAGATCACGGTGAACGCCGTGGCCCCGGGCCTGACGCTGGTGGAAGCCACCGAATACGTGCCGCAGCACCGGCACGACCTGTACCGCGAGCAGCGCGCGATCACGCGCGAGCAGCTGCCCGACGATGTTTGCGGCGCGGTGCTGTTTGCACTGTCCGACCTCGCCCGTTTCGTGACCGGCCAGACGCTGGCGGTCAACGGCGGCTTTGTCATGCACTGAACCAACCGATCCACTGAAAACAGAAGGAATCCAAATGAGCGATCTTTCTCAACCACAAAACCTCAAGCGTTCCTGGGACCAGCCGGAGGACGCCTCGTTCGACCAGTGGATGGAAAGCCGCGTGGCGCGCTTCTCCACGCGCAAGTACGACTGGGACGCGCTGAAGTTCCAGGCCGACTACGACCCCAAGTACCGCCGCGCGCAGATGCGCTACCTGGGCACCGGCGGCACCGGCGTGGCCGCCGACACCAACACCGTGCCGAGCGAGCATTTCACCTTCTCCACCATGATCATCCCGGCCGGCCATGAAGGCCCGTCGCATATCCACACCGACGTGGAAGAGGTGTTCTTCATCCTGCGCGGCAAGGTCAAGCTGATCCTGGAAAAGGACGGCGAGCGCTACGAGACCATCCTGACCGACCGCGACCTGGTCTCGGTGCCGCCGGGCGTCTACCGCGAGGAAATCAACATCGGCGAGGAAGACGCGCTGATGTGCGTGATGCTGGGCGCGAAGAAGCCGATCACGCCGACCTACCCGCCCGAGCATCCGCTGACGAAGATCAAGCGCTGATGCCGGCGAACGCCCGTCAGCACGCATCCACCGAAACCATGAGCAGCAACCCCATCCCGGCCACGCCCGCCGCCAACGAAACCCCGGACAAGTACATCGTCCCGGGCCTGGAGCGCGGCCTGCGCCTGCTGAGCGAGTTCAGCAGCAAGGACCGCACCATGTCGGCAGCGGAACTGGCGCGCCGCCTGAAGGTGCCGCGCTCGACCGTGTTCCGCCTGCTGGCCACGCTGGAAATGCTGGGCTTTGTCGAGCGCGCCGATGGCGGCCGGGATTTCCGGCTGGGCATGGCCGTGCTGCGCCTGGGGTTTGAATACCTGGCGTCGCTGGAGCTGACCGAGCTGGGCCGCCCGCTGCTGGAGCGGCTGCGCGACGAGATCGGCTACCCCAGCAACCTGGTGGTGCGCGACGGGCGTTCGATCGTCTACGTGGCCAAGGCGGTGTCGCCGCGGCCGTTTGCCAGCTCGGTCAACGTCGGCACGCGCCTGCCCGCGCATGCCACGGTGCTGGGGCGCGTGCTGCTGGAAGACCTGTCGCTGGCGGAGTTGCGCGCGCTGTACCCGGAAACGCAGCTTGCGGTGTTCTCCGAGAGCACGCCGCGCACCGTCGACGAGCTGCACGAGATCGTCCAGCGCGACCGCGAGCGCGGCTACGTGCTGCAGGAAGGCTTCTTCGAAGCCAGCATTTCCACCATCGCCGCGCCCGTGCGCGACCGCACCGGCAAGGTAGTGGCGGCGCTGGGCGCCACCATCCCCGCCGCGCATATCGATCCGGCGCAACTGGATGCGATGGTGGAGATGGTCAGGGATACCGCGGGCGAGCTGTCGCGCCTGCTCGACTACCGCCCGTCGCTGCACAGCAGCGGCGCCAAGGTGGTGAATCTGTATCGGGAGTGAGGACAATGTCCATGATTGAACTCGGCGGCAAGGTTGCCGTCGTCACCGGCGGGTCCTCCGGCATCGGGCTGGCGACCGTCGAGCTGCTGCTCGAAGCGGGTGCCGCCGTGGCCATGTGCGGCCGCGACGAGAACCGCCTGCGCAGCGCCGAAGCGCAGCTGCGCGAGAAATTCCCCGGGTGCCGGCTCTATGCCGCCACCTGCGACGTGCTCAAGCCTGAACAGGTCGCCGCCTTCGCCGCTGCCGTGCAGGCCACGCTGGGCAACGTCGACATGCTGGTCAACAACGCCGGCCAGGGCCGTGTCTCCACCTTCGCCAACACCGAAGACGCGGCCTGGATGGAGGAACTGCAGCTCAAGTTCTTCTCCGTGATCCACCCGACGCGCGCGTTCCTGCCGCAGCTCGAGAAGTCGGGCCAGGGCGCCATTGTCTGTGTCAACTCGCTGCTGGCGCAGCAGCCGGAGCCGCATATGGTGGCGACCTCCGCCGCGCGCGCCGGCGTGCTCAACCTGGTGCGCTCGATGGCCACCGAGTTTGCGCCCAAGGGCGTCCGCGTCAACGGCATCCTGATCGGCCTGGTCGAATCGGGCCAGTGGCGCCGCCGCTTCGAGGCGCGCCCCGAAGCAGACCGCCACCTGGACTGGGCCGCATGGACCGCGCGCCTGGCCCAGCAGAAACATATTCCCCTTGGCCGCCTGGGCCTGCCGGTCGAGGCAGCCCGCGCCGTCCTGTTCCTTGCCTCGCCGTTGTCTTCGTACACCACGGGCAGCCATATCGATATCTCCGGAGGACACTCCCGTCATGCCTAATCAACCACAGTACGAGCAACAGCAGGTCACCGTCGGCTGCGCCATCACGGCGTTTCTCGAGCAGTGCGGCGTCAAGGCCGCCTTCGGCGTGATCTCGATCCACAATATGCCGATCCTCGACGCCATGGGCGAGCGCGGCAAGATCCGCTTCGTGCCGGCGCGCGGCGAAGCGGGCGGCACCAATATGGCCGATGCCTATGCCCGCACCACGGGCGGCCTGGGCGTGTGCCTGACCAGCACTGGCACCGCCGCGGGCAACGCCGCCGGCGCCATGGTGGAAGCGCTGACCGCCGGTACGCCGATGCTGCATATCACCGGCCAGATCGAAACGCCTTACCTGGACCAGAGCCTCGCCTACATCCACGAAGCCCCGGACCAGCTCACCATGCTCAAGGCCGTGTCCAAGGCCGCCTTCCGCATCCGCAGCGCCGACACCGCCATCAGCACCATCAAGCTGGCGGTGCAGACCGCGCTGACGGCGCCGACCGGCCCGGTCAGCGTGGAGATCCCCATCGACATCCAGGCCGCGCTGATCGAGATGCCGGCCGACCTGCAGCCGCTGCCGGTGCCGCAGCACGTGCCGTCGGCGCATGCGCTGGACGCGCTGGCCGAGCGCCTGGCCAAGGCCAAGCGCCCGCTGCTGTGGCTGGGCGGCGGTGCGCGCCACGCCAGCAAGCAGGTGCAGCGCCTGCTGGACCTGGGCTTCGGCGTGGTCACCAGCACGCAAGGCCGCGGCATTGTGCCGGAAGACGATCCCCGTTCGCTGGGCGCCTACAACCTGCATAAGCCGGTCGAGGCCTTCTACCAGACCTGCGACGCGATGCTGGTGGTGGGCTCGCGCCTGCGCGGCAATGAAACCCTGAAGTACGAACTGAAGCTGCCGCGCCCGCTGCTGCGCATCGACGCCGACCCCGCCGCCGAAGGCCGCTGCTACCTGAGCGACTACTTCGTCAGCGGCGACGCCGCGCTGGCGCTGGACGCCCTGGCGGATCGGCTTGATAAGCGCATGCAGATCGACCCGGCCTTCGCCGCCGACCTGCGCCGCGCCCACGACACCGCCGTCAACAGCCTGGTCGACGGCCTGGGCCCGTACTCGGCGCTGGTGCAGGCGCTGCAGGGCGCGGTCGGCCGCAGCTTCAACTGGGTGCGCGACGTGACCGTGTCGAACAGCACCTGGGGCAACCGCCATCTGCGCATCTTCGATTCGCGTGCCGGCGTGCATGCGCTGGGCGGCGGCATCGGCCAGGGCCTCGCGATGGGCATCGGCGCCGCGATCGGTGCTGCGGCGACCGCTTCGGGCAAGAAGACCTTCACGCTGGCCGGCGACGGCGGCTTTATCCTGAACCTGGGCGAACTGGCCACCGCGGTGCAGGAACGCGCCGACATGGTGATCGTGCTGATGAACGACAAGGGCTACGGCGTGATCAAGAACATCCAGGACGCCCAGTACGGCGGCCGCCGCCACTACGTGGACCTGCATACCCCGGACTACGCCACGCTGGCCAAGTCGCTGTCGCTGCGCCATGCCCGCGTGAGCAACCTGGCCGAGGTCGGCGCCGCGCTGGAAGCGGCCACGGCCGAGTCGGGCCCGTTCCTGCTGGAGATCGACATGCTGTCGATCGGTTCCTTCAAGACCATCTTTGCCGGCCCCCCGGTGAACAAGGACAACGAAGAGCCGGCGCGCGAACAAACCACTGTCACCGCCTGAGGGAGACCGGAGATGCTGCATGTGTCCATGGTTGGCTGCGGCGCGATCGGCCGCGGCGTGATGGAATTGCTCAAGAGCGATCCCGACGTGGTGTTCGACGTGGTGATCGTGCCGGAGCACACGATGGACGAGGCCCGCGACGCGGTCACCGCGCTGGCGCCGGGGGCCCGCGTGGCGACGCACCTGGACGACCAGCGTCCCGACCTGCTGGTCGAGTGCGCCGGCCACCATGCGCTGGAAGAGCACATCGTGCCGGCGCTGGAACGCGGTATCCCGTGCATGGTGGTGTCGGTGGGCGCGCTGTCCGAGCCCGGCATGGCCGAGCGGCTGGAAGCGGCCGCGCGCCGCGGCGGCACCCAGGTGCAGCTGTTGTCGGGTGCGATCGGCGCGATCGATGCGCTGGCCGCGGCGCGTGTCGGCGGGCTGGACGAAGTCATCTACACCGGCCGCAAGCCGGCTCGCGCCTGGGCCGGCACGCCGGCCGAGCAGCTCTTCGACCTGGATGCGCTGACCGAGGCGACCGTGATCTTCGAGGGCACGGCCCGCGACGCGGCGCGCCTGTATCCCAAGAACGCCAACGTGGCCGCGACGGTGTCGCTGGCAGGGCTCGGCCTGGACCGCACCTCGGTCAAGCTGCTGGCCGACCCGCATGCGGTGGAGAACGTGCACCACGTGGAAGCGCGCGGCGCCTTCGGCGGCTTCGAGCTGACCATGCGCGGCAAGCCGCTCGCGGCCAATCCCAAGACTTCCGCGCTGACAGTGTTCAGCGTGGTGCGCGCACTGGGCAACCGCGCGCACGCGGTATCGATCTAGCCCCGGCAGCCACGCCCCACAGACTTAGCAGGCAACGACAATGAAGACGCAAGAAGTACTTCCCATCTGCATCGCGGGCGAATGGCGCCTGGGGACCGGCGACCGCTACGGCACGCGCTATCCGGCTACCGGCGAGGTGGTGGCTGAACTGAACGCCGCCAGCCTGGCGGATGTGGAAGAAGCGGTGCAGGGCGCCCATCAGGCCTTCCTTACCAGCGGCTGGGCCCAGCGCAAGCCGCATGAGCGCGCCGCCGTGCTGTACCGCGTGGCCGAGCTGATCCGCGCCCAGGGCGAGCAGCTGGCCCAGCGCCAGCGCCTGGACAACGGCAAGCCGATCAGCGAGACGCGCGCCCTGGTGGCCAGCGCCGCCGGCACCTTCCAGTTCTTTGCCGCCGCCTGCGAGACGCTGGAAGAAACCATCACGCCGCAGCGCGGCGACTGCCTGACCATGAGCGTGTACGAGCCCATGGGCGTGGTCGCGGCGATCACGCCGTGGAACTCGCCGATCGCCAGCGAGGCGCAGAAGATGGCGCCGGCGCTTGCCGCCGGCAACGCCGTGGTGGTCAAGCCCGCCGAAGTCACGCCGCTGATGGCGCTGGAACTGGCGCGCATCTGCGAAGAGGCCGGCGTGCCCAAGGGCCTGGTCAGCGTGCTGCCGGGCAAGGGTTCGGTCATCGGCGACGCCATCACCAAGCATCCGCTGGTGCGCCGCGTGTCGTTCACCGGCGGCACCACCACCGGCAAGCATATCGCCCATATCGCCGCCGACAAGATGATGCCGGTGTCGCTGGAACTGGGCGGCAAGTCGCCGACCATGGTGTTCGATGATGCCGACCTGGACCACGCGGTCAACGGCGTGCTGTACGGCATCTTCAGCTCGTCGGGCGAGTCATGCATCGCCGGCTCGCGCCTGTTCGTGGCGCGTTCGCAGTACGAGGCCTTCATGGACCGTCTGGCGCATGGCGCCGCGCAGCTGCGCGTGGGCGATCCGGCCGACGAGCACACCCAGATGGGGCCGCTCATCACTGACCGCCATCGCGATTCGATCGAGTCATACGTCGCCGCGGGCGTGGACGAAGGCGGGCAGCTGCGCACTGGCGGGTTGCGTCCCGATGTTGCAGGCCTGCCCAACGGCTACTTCTACACGCCGACCATCATCGAGGGGCTGGATAACAACGCCCGCATCTGCCAGGAAGAGATCTTCGGGCCGGTGCTGGTGGCGATCCCGTTCGACGACGAGGATGACCTGATCGCGCAGGCCAACGACAGCGTCTATGCGCTTGCCGCGGGCATCTGGACGCGCGACTACAAGCGCGCCTGGCGCGTGGCACGCGCCGTGCAGGCGGGCAATGTGTGGATCAACACCTACAAGCAGTTCTCGATCGCGACGCCGTTCGGCGGCTGGCGCGACAGCGGCCTGGGCCGCGAGAAGGGACGGCTTGGCATCCTGCAGTACATGGAGCAGAAGAGCGTGTACTGGGGCCTGAACGAACAACCGCTGCCGTGGGCCAACCACTGAACCCGGCAGGCTGGAGAGAAGCAATGATCAAGGTATTGGGGATCGACGAGATCGTCTACGGCGCGGATGACTTTGACGCCTGCCGTGGCTTTTTCACCGACTGGGGCCTGGCCATCAAGCGCGACGATGCGCAGGGCCTGGATTTTGAAACGCTGAACGGCTGCCGCGTGCTGGTGCGCCGCATCGACGATGCCACGCTGCCGCCCGCGATCGAGGCCGGTCCGACGCTGCGCGAAGTGGTGTGGGGCGTGGAGTCGCAAGCGTCGCTGGACCAGCTCGCCAAGGCAATCGCTGATGCACCGGGCTTCGTGAAGCAAGGCGAGGGCGATACACTGCGCGTGGGCTGCACCGACCCGAACGGCCTGGCCGTGCGTTTCCAGGTCACCCGCAAGCATGACGTGCAGGTCGAATGCGCGCTGATGAACACGTGGAACGACAAGCCGCGCCTGAACCAGCGCAGCCCGATCTACGACCATGCCACCCCGATCGAAGTGGGCCACGTGGTGTTCTTCGTCAAGGACGTCAAGGCCACGGAGCGCTTCTATGTCGAGAAGTTCGGCTTCGTGCCGTCGGACCGCTACCCGGACCGCGGCGCCTTCCTGCGCTGCACGCCCGAAGGCGGCCACCACGACCTGTTCCTGCTGCAGCTGCCGGAACCCAAGAGCGGCCTGAACCACGTTGCCTTCACCGTGCGCGACATCCACGAAGTCTTCGGTGGCGGCATGCATGTCTCGCGCAAGGGCTGGGATACGCAGCTCGGCCCGGGCCGGCACCCGATCTCGTCGGCCTACTTCTGGTACTTCAAGAACCCGGCCGGCGGCCTGATCGAGTACTACGCCGACGAAGACCAGCTGGACGAACAGTGGGAGCCGCGCGCTTTCGAGCCGGGCCCGACCATGTTCGCCGAATGGGCGATCGAAGGCGGCATCGACGGCAACACCCGCCGCCAGAAGAACGCGGGCGGACCGGCAGGCAAGTTCCTGACCGAGAAGCGGTAAGTCAGCAGCAATCGAAGGAAGCAGCAATGAGTGCCCACCAGTCCCTGACCCTGCGCGTCCACGCCATGCGCTATGAAGCGCGCGGCGTGGTCAGCATCGAACTGCAAGATCCCGAAGGGAAGACCCTGCCCGAGTACAGCCCGGGCGCCCATATCGACCTGCACCTGGGCAACGGCCTGGTGCGCAGCTACTCGCTGTGCGGCGCGCCCGAAGCGCGCCAGCGCTACACCGTCGGCGTGCTGCTGGACCGCGGCAGCCGCGGCGGTTCGCGCTACGTGCATGAGCAGCTGCGCGTGGGCGCCACGCTGACCGTGGGGGCGCCGCGCAACAACTTCGAGCTGGACGAAAGCGCCGCGCACACCGTGCTGGTCGCCGGCGGCATCGGCGTCACGCCGATCGTCTGCATGGCGCGCCGCCTGGCCGAGCTGGGCAGGTCGTTCACGCTGATCTACTGCGCCCGTTCGCGTGCCGAGGCCGCATTCGTCGAACAGCTGTCGGTCCATGGCGATGCCGTGCGCTTTCACTTCGACGACGAGGCCGGCGTGCCGCCGGACCTGAACGCGATGCTGGCCGGCCAGGAGGTGCAGACGCACTTCTACTGCTGCGGCCCCGGTCCGATGCTGAAGGCGTTCGAGGCTGCCTGCGAAGCGCATGGCTACCCGAACGTGCATATCGAGCGCTTTGCGGCCGACCCCTCGACCGAGGCGGTGCAGGAGGGCGAGTACACCGTGTCGCTGTCGCGCACCGGCACCACCGTCAAGGTGCCGTCCGGCAAGTCGCTGCTGGACGCGCTGCTCGATGCCGGCGTGCAGATGGACTACAGCTGCCGCGAAGGCGTGTGCGGCTCGTGCGAGACCGCGGTGCTGGAAGGCTGCCCCGACCATCGCGACAGCGTGCTCAGCAACAGCGAGCGCGCCAGCAACAAGACCATGATGGTGTGCGTGTCGGGGTGCAAGGGCAGCAAGCTGGTGCTCGACCTGTAATCCTGCCGCACAGCCTTTGGACACCGACGGTGTTCCCCTCTCCCCTCATGGGGAGAGGGCAGGGTGAGGGGTGGTTTGGCAAGGCACCACGCTACCAGAACCGCCGCCCCTCACCCCCGGCCCCTCTCCCGCAAGCCGGAGAGAGGAGCAATCTTCCCGCATGCCGGGCCGCCCCAGAATCAAACCGAGAAATCCCGTGCTGACCCAGAGACAAGACGCAGCGTCCCCCGGCGCACCGGTGGCCGCCACCGCAGGTATCGTGACCACGGCCGACAGCGCCGGCCAGAGCGCGGCGGCGGCCCGCAGCAGCCCGCTCACGCGCGGCAATATCGTTGCCCGCATCGAGCGCATGCCGGGCAACGCCATGCATATCCGCGCCCGGCTGCTGATCGGCCTGGCCACCTTCTTCGATGGCTTCGACGTCATCGCCATTGCCGCCACGCTGCCGCTGCTGATCGCGCAGTGGTCGCTGACGCCGGGCCAGATCGGCTTCCTGATCGCGGCGCCGTCAGTCGGCCAACTGGTCGGGGCGCTGTTGTTCCCGGGCCTGGCCGAGCGTTTCGGCCGGCTGCGCTCGATCGGCTGGAGCGCGGGCATCATCGGCCTGATGAGTATTGCCTGCGGCTTTGCGCCGTCGTTCGAGATATTCTTGCTGCTGCGCATCGTGCAGGGCCTCGGCCTTGGCGGTGAGCTGCCGGTGGCCGCCACCTATATCAACGAAGTCACGCGCGCGCATGGCCGTGGGCGCTTCGTGCTGCTGTACGAGGTGGTGTTCCCGATCGGCCTGATGGTGTCCAACGGCGTTGGCGCCTGGCTGGTGCCGCACTACGGCTGGGAGGTGATGTACTTCATCGGCGGCGTGCCGCTGGTGCTGTTCTTCATCCTGCGCCGCGTGATCCCGGAATCGCCGCGCTGGCTGGCGGAGAAAGGCCGTCTTGAAGACGCCGATGCCGCACTGCGTGCGTTCGAGGCGCGCGCCAAGGGTCCGCTGCCTCCGCCGGTCAATGCCGGCAGCTACGACCGCATGACCCAGCACCCGCGCCGGCGCGTGCGTGACCTGGTCAGCAAGGCCTACCTCGGCCGCACGCTGGCGGTATGGATGTTGTGGGCGACCTGCGGCTTTATCCAGTACGGGCTGTCGACGTGGCTGCCCACGGTCTACAAGACCGTCTACCACGCGCCGCTGCAGCTGGCGCTGAACCTAGCCGCCGGTGCCTCGGTGCTGGGCGTGGTCGGTTCGCTGGTGTGCGCGATGATCGTCGACAAGGTGGGCCGCAAGCCGGTGATCAATGTGTCGTTCCTGCTGTGCGCGCTGTCGCTGGTGCTGGCGGGGGTGTTCCACGCTTCGGACGTGTACGTGGTCGCTACTTTCTGCGCGCTGGCGATGGGGTTCCTGGCCAGCGGCTTTATCACCGCCTATGTCTATACGCCGGAGCTGTATCCGACCAGCGTGCGGGCGATGGGGTGCGGGCTGGGTGGGGCGTGGCTGAAGCTGGCGGCGATCTTCGCGCCGGGCCTGATCGCCAGCACCATTGGCAGCGGCAACCTCAGCGTCGCCTTCTTCGCGCTGGCCGTGGTGCCGGCGCTGGCGGCTGTCACCGTGCATTTCCTTGGCATCGAGACCAAGGGGCGGGTGCTGGAAGAACTGGAGGTCTGAACGGGCGTGCTCGTCCCGTTCCCTTCGGGCCGCCCCGCAATCCGGGTGCGGCCTTTTTCTTTATTCCTGCGTGCGCAACAGCTTGCGCAGCCCCTGGTAAACCGCTTCCCGCTCCTCCGGCGACAACTGCCGGATCACCTGCGCCTGCCCCCGCCGCGCCAGCGGCATCACCTGGTCGTGCAGCGCGGCACCGGCTTCACTGATCGCGCAGATCAGCTTCTTGCGCGGCGTGTTGCCGGCTGAGGTCAGCCGCACCAATCCCCGATCCTCCAGCAGCCGCAGCGTGCGGCTCACCAGCGCCTTGTCCGAGGTCGACTGGGTCACCAGCTCGGCAAACGGCAGTTCGCGCGCGTGCGCCAGCAGCGCCAGGATGCGCCACTCCGGCACGGTCAGGCCGAACTGTTCCGCATAGGGCTTGGTCACCGTGCTGCGCAGCGCGGTGACCAGCTGGCTCAGCATCGTGGTCAGGAAATTGTCGACGGTCAGGCCGCTGCCGGCCTCGTCGAGGTCGGTCCACGGGCTGGTGTTGTCGGTGTCTGGCGCGGGCTGGCCGTTGGCGGGCGCGGCGTCACGGGGCATGCGTTCCTCTTGGTCAGGGTCTGCCGGCCGCGGAGTTCGGGCCGGTTGGCGGGCCCGATTGTCTCACAGGCGCTCGCCAATTCCGCCACCGGGGGTCGCTTTCGCGCCATGCGAAAGAATTCAGAAAAGTCAGTCAAGTCAATTGGGGTTTAACGTAAGTTGAGTTGTCAATATTGGCGACATAGGATAGTAAATGTTCCGGATGTGAACACGAGTTTTACTAATAAAACAACCGAAAGTGTTGTAACCCGAGCCAACCCTGTTTTCGCGGTGCGCACAACAGCCCACTCCAACCGCGAATGCGCCCCCACAGGAGCTGTTGATGAGACACGAACGCCCCCGCCGCCTTTTCCTTGCCGCCACTGCCATGGCCGCGCTCGCGCTTGCCGCGAGCAGCGCGCTGGCCACCGCCGCGTATCCGGCCAAGACCGTGACCATGGTCGTGGCCTATCCGCCCGGCGGCGACACCGACGCCATGGCCCGGCTCTATGCCGACAAGCTGTCGGCGCGCCTGAAGCAGCCGGTCATCGTCGAGAACCGCCCCGGTGCCGGCGGCGTGGTCGGCGCCAGCTTCGTCAGCCGCGCGCCGGCGGACGGCTACACGCTGCTGTACACGCCCAACCCTTTCACGCTGGCGCCGATGGTGCTCAAGCTGGCGCCGTCGGCCAGCTATGACCCGCTGCACGGCTTCACCCCCGTGATCCAGACCGCGGTGCAGGCGGTCCTGCTGGTGGCCAACCCGCAGGCCGGCATCAAGACCGTCGGCGAGATGATTGCCGCGGCCAGGGGCGGCAAGACGCTGACCTATGGCAGCCCGGGCGCGGGTTCGCCAATGCATATCGCCGGCGAGATGCTGAACCGCGCCGCGGGCGTGAAGATCCAGCACGTGCCGTACAAGGGCGTGGCGCCGGCAGTCAACGACGTGGTGGCGGGGCACGTGAACTTTGCCTACGTCACGCTGGGCCCGGTGGCGCAGTACATCAACACCGGCCGGCTGATCCCGCTGGCGATCACGGACGCAAAGCGCTCGCCGCTGCTGCCCAATGTGCCGACGCTGGCCGAGCTTGGCTACAAGGACGTGGTGGTCGGCGCCTGGCATGGCGTGATGGCGCCCAGGGGCACGCCGCCCGAGGTGGTCAAGGTGCTGAACCAGCAGCTCAACGACGTGCTGCGCCTGCCCGACGTGACCGAGAAGATGGCCACCTTCGGCGCCAGCCCGGTGGGCGGCGCCCCGGCCGCGCTGGAAAAGGTCAACGCGGCCGATTACGAGCGGCTGGGCAAGGTGATCCGCGACCTCGCGATCACGGCGGAATGACGCAGGGCACCGCATCGCATTCATGCAACCAGACAAGCAGGAGGCCGGCATGAGCAAGGCCATCGTGGGAAGCTCCACGCCGCAGGTGACCGCGCGGGAAAAGGTCATGGGGCGCGCGCAGTATGCCGGCGACATCAAGTTGCCCGGCATGCTGCACGCCAAGGTGCTGCGCAGCCCGCACCCGCATGCGCGCATCGTGCGCATCGACACCGCCGCGGCGAAGGCGCTGCCCGGCGTCAAGCTGGTGGTGACCGCGCACGATGTGCCCACCCGCAACTGGGGCCCGCACCGCAAGGAGCAGCGCATCCTGGCCTGCGGCGTGGTGCGCCACGTCGGCGAGGAAGTGGCCGCGGTGGTGGCGGTCAGCGAGGAGATCGCGCGCGATGCGCTGGACCTGGTCCGCATCGAGTACGAGGCGCTGCCCGCGCTGCTGACGCCGGAAGCGGCGCTGGCCGATGGCGCGCCCGAGATCCATGCCGGCACGCGCAATATCGGCCATGAGATGCACATCGTGCGGGGCGACGTGGATGCCGCGTTCGAAGCCTGCGCGGCGGTGTATGAGGCCACCTACGACATGCACTCGCAGTACCCGGGCTACCTTGAGCCGATGGCCTCGGTGGCGGCGCAGGACGGCAACGGGCGGCTCACGCTGTGGGCCTCGACCCAGTCGGTGTTCCTGGCGCGCGCGCGGCTGGCCGAGGCGCTGGACCGGCCGGTCTCGACCATCCGCGTGGTGCAGGCCACCACCGGCGGCGGCTTCGGCGCCAAGATCGTCGAGGAGAACAACAGCCTGATCTGCGCCTTCCTGGCCAGCCGGCTGGAGCGCCCGGTGCGGCTGGTCAACAACCGGCTGGAAGACTTCCAGGGCGCGCGCGCCAGCGTGCCGATGAAAGTGTGGCTGCGCATGGGGCTTTCCGCAGACGGCGTGATCCTGGCCAAGGATGTGCGCATCACGGCCGAATGCGGCGCCTACTCCGGGCTTGCCGGTGATGTGATGCACGTCACCGCCATGCGCAGCGACAACATGCACCGCGTGCAGAACGTGCGCTCGCATGCGGTCATGGCCTATACCAACAACCCGCCGCGCGGCGCCTTCCGCGGCTTTGGCGGGCAGCAGATGCAGTTTCCGCTGAACTGCCACCTGACCGTGCTGGCCGGCATGCTCGGCATGGACCCGGTGGAGGTGCACAAGCGCAATGCGATCGGCGCCGGCGAGACCAGCGTGCATGGCTGGAAGATCAGCAGCACCGGCATGGCCGAGTGCCTGGACATGACCCGCAACGCCATCGGCTGGGACGAGAAGCGCGCCGCCCCGCGCGGCACCGGCACGCGCCGGCGCGGCGTGGGCATTGCCGCGGCCATGCACGTCAGCGGCAACCGCACGCTGGGCAACTGGGACGGCTCGACCATCCTGCTCAAGGTCAACGAGGACGGGCGCGCGATGCTGCAGACCAGCGAGTGCGACATGGGGCAGGGCGCCAACACCATGCTCAGCCAGATCTGCGCGCAGGAGTTGGGCATCCCGCTGTCGCACGTCACCGTGATGGCGCCGGATACCGATACCGCGCCGTTCTGCCTGGGCTCGCTGGCGTCGCGCGTGACCATCATTGCCGGCAACGCGGTGCTGCGTGCCGCGCGCGAGGCGCGCCAGAAGCTGCTGGCCCTCGCGGCGGAGAAGCTTGGCGTGGACGCGGAACAACTGGAGATTGCCGATGGCCGCATCGCCGCGCCGGGCCAGCCCGACAAGTCCGCCACGCTGGCGGAGATCGCGCGGCTGCATATCTTCCGCCACGGCGGCGAGGGCATCCACGTGCGCGCCACCTATGACGCGCCCACGGTGATGCACGACGCCGACTACTACGGCAACGTCGCGCCCGCGCACTCCTTCGCGGCACAGGCGGTGGAAGTGGAAGTCGACACCGGCACCGGCCAGGTCACCGTGACCGACAGCTTTGTCGCCGACGACTGCGGCAAGGCCATCAACCCGCTCGCCGTGCACGGCCAGACCCACGGCGCGACCGTGCAGGCGATCGGCTGGACCCTGTACGAGAACCTGCAATACGAGGATGGCCGCCTGATGAACGGCAACTTTGCCGACTACACCATGCCGACCGCCGACGCGGTGCCGATGCTGCGCACCGACGTGGTGGAATCGAACGACCCCAACGGCCCCTATGGCGCCAAGGGTGCCAGCGAAACCGCGATCCTGCCGGGCGCGGCGGCGATCGCCAATGCCGTCTTCGACGCCGTGGGCGTGCGCATCCAGTCGCTGCCGATCACGCCTGAGAAGGTGCTGGCGGGCCTGCGCGAACTGAAGCAGAAGGAGGCCGCCCATGCGTGACTTTGCCTTCCTTGAGCCGGCCACCGTGGCCGAGGCCAGCCAGATGCTGGCCGAGCTGGGCGACAGTTGCCGCATCCTTGCCGGCGGCACCGCGCTGATGCTCGGCATGCGCCAGCGCATGCTGACGCCTGGCCACCTGGTCTCGCTGGGCCGGCTCGAGGCGCTGCGCGGCATCACCTTCGATGCGCGCGAGGGCCTGCGCATCGGCGCGCTGACGCTGCATGCCGAGGTGGCGCGCTCGCCGCTGGTGCAGGCGCACTACCCGATGCTGTCCAGCATGGCCTCGCGCGTGGCCAATCCGCAGGTGCGCAACCAGGGCACCATCGGCGGCAACCTCTGCTATGCCGACCCCGCCACCGATCCGCCGGGCTGCCTGATGGCGCTGGGCGCGCGGATCGTGGTCAGCGGCCGAGGCGGCGAGCGCGAGATCGATATCGAGGACTTCCTGGTCGACTACTACGTTACGGCACTGGCGCCGGACGAGATCGTCACGCAGATCCGCGTGCCGGCGCCGGGTGCCGGCGCCGATGGCCGCTATGCGCGTTTCCTGCGCACCGCCGCCGAGCACCGGCCGCTGGCCAGCGTGGCACTGGCGGTGCGGCGCGAGGGCGCGTTCTGCGTCGAGGCACGGCTGGCCGTGGGCGCGTCCACGCCGATCCCGGCCCGGCTGCGCCGCGCCGAAGCGCTGCTGGCCGGCAAGGCCGTCACCGCGGAACTGGCCGAGGAAACGGCCGCCATTGTCGCCGCGGACATCAACGCGGTCTCGGACATGCGCGGGACCGAAAGCTACCGGCGCGAGATGGTGCGGGTAGTCGCGCGCCGCACCATTGCCGAGCTGTTCAGCGTGGCATCGGAATAAGGAGTCTTCATGAACCAAGTCAGCATCGAACTCACCGTCAACGGCGAAGAACACCAGGTGGAGGTGCCGGCGCGGCGCCTGCTGTCCGACCTGCTGCGCGACGACCTGAACCTGACCGGCACCAAGCGCGGCTGCGAGACCGGCATCTGTGGCGCCTGCTCGGTGCTGGTCGACGGCGAGGTGGTCAAGTCCTGCCTGATGCTCGCCGTGCAGGCGCGCGGGCGCCATGTGATGACCGTGGAGGGGCTGGCCGCTGATGGCCAGCTGCATCCGCTGCAGCAGTGCTTCATGGACAACGGCGGGCTGCAGTGCGGCTATTGCACGCCGGGCTTCCTGATGGCCTCGTGCGCACTGCTTGCCAACAACCCCAACCCGACCGAAGACGAAGTCCGCCACGGCCTGAACGGCAACCTGTGCCGCTGCACCGGCTATGTCGGCATCGTTGAATCGGTCCTGTCCGCCGCGGAGAAAATGCGTGGAAATTGAAAAGACCCTGGTCACCGCGGCGCCGCCGGCGCGCGTGTGGGAGCTGCTGCTCGACCCCAACGTGATGGGCGCGTGCGTGCCCGGCATGGAATCGATCGAAGTGCTGAGCGATGTCGAGTACATCGCCCATATGGCGGTCAAGATCGCCTTCATCAACGCGCGCTTCCGGCTGCATACGAAGATCGTCGAGACGCGCGCGCCGCATTACCTGCGCACCGAGGGCACTGGCGAGGACGCCTCGGTGGCCAGCTCGCTGCGCCAGTCGAGCGAGCTCTTCCTGACCGCGCTGGACGATGGCGGCACGCAACTGCGCATCAGGGTGCAGGTGGACGTGCTGGGCCGGCTGGGCACTTTCGGCCTGAGCGTGATGAAGACCAAGGCCGACCGCATGTGGGACGAGTTCGGCGCCAACCTGCTGGCGCGGCTGTCGCCGCAGGGGGCGCAGGCAGCGCCCGAGCCGGCGGCGAAGTCCGCACCCGCGGCACCGGTTGCATGGGCCGCGGCTGCCAACGGCCATGCGGTGCTGCCGACGCGGTCCGCGCCGCCCGCACCCGCCGCCGGCGGGCTGTTCTCGCGGCTGTTCGGGCGCGGCGAGGCCGCGCGCGGGCCGCTGTCGGATATCTGCGTCGAGCTGCGCCGCCGCGACGAGACCATCGTGGTGCGGTGGCCCGCCGCCCAGGGCGAGCAATGCGCGGCCTGGCTGCGCGACTACCTGCGCCCGGGGGCATAGGCGGGGCCAGGGCGGGGTCTGCCGGCAATACGGGTACCCTACGGGGTGCAGGCGTGATATATGAGAGCGTTACGCCAAGACCGAATATTGCAGAGACAGACCATGACGACCGATTCGCCGCAGGAAGACACGCAGGAAAGCGGCCAGGAGGGCGCCCCGGAGAGCGCCCAGGACAAGTACATCGTGCCGGGGCTGGAGCGCGGCCTGCGGCTGCTGGCCGAATTCAGCAGCCGTGAGCGCACCTTGTCGGCGGCCGAGCTGGCGCGCCGGCTCAAGGTGCCGCGTTCGACCGTGTTCCGGCTGCTGGCCACGCTGGAAATGATGGGTTTTGTCGAGCGCACCGACGGCGGGCGCGAGTTCCGCCTGGGCATGGCGGTGCTGCGGCTGGGCTTTGACTACCTGGCCTCGCTGGAGCTGACCGAGCTGGGCCGCCCGCTGCTGGACCGGCTGCGCGACGAGATCCACTATCCGTGCAACCTGGTGGTGCGCGACGGGCGCTCCATCGTCTATGTGGCCAAGTCGGTGGCCTCGCGCCCGTTTGCCAGCACGGTCAACGTCGGCACCCGGCTGCCGGCGCACGCCACCGTGCTGGGCCGCGTGCTGCTGGAGGACCTGTCGCTGGCGGAACTGCGCGCGCTGTATCCGGAGGAGCGCCTGGAGGTGTATTCCGAAAGCACGCCGCGCACCGTCGAAGAGCTGTACGACATGGTCCAGCGCGACCGCCAGCGCGGCTATGTGCTGCATGAAGGGTTCTTCGAGGCCAGCATCTCCACCATCGCGGCGCCGGTGCGCGACCGCAGCGGCAAGGTGGTGGCGGCGCTGGGCGCGACCATCCCGGCCTCGCGTATCGATCCGGACCAGCTCGACAACGTGGTGGAACAGGTCAGGCGGGCGGCGGCCGAGCTGTCGAGCCTGCTCGACTACCGGCCGGAGGTGCAGAAACCGTTCGCGTGACGGCAGCGCGCGCCGCCAGCCATCCAATGGGAAGCAATATGCAGCAACGCAAGACATACAACAGGCCGCCGCGCCGGCGGCAATGGCTGGCCGGCACGGCGCTGGCCGCTGCGCTGGCGGCGTGCGTGCCGTGGCAGGCGGCGCAAGCCGCCGGCTGCGCCAATGTGCGCATCGTGGTGCCGTTCCCGGCCGGCGGGCCGGCAGACCAGCTCGCGCGCACGCTGGCGCACGGGCTGCAGCAGCGGCGCGGCACGCCGTTCGTGGTCGATAACAAGCCTGGCGCCAACGGCAATATCGGCATCGACACGGTGCGGCGGGCACCGGGCGACGGCTGCACGCTGCTGGTGGCCCCGGCCGGCAACCTGACCATCAACCCGACGCTGATGCCGGCGCTGAGCTACAACGTCGAGCGTGATTTCCGGCCGGTGTCGCTGCTGGCGGGGTCGCCCAACGTGCTGGCGGTGCATCCGTCAGTGAAGGCGAATTCCGTGCAGGACCTGGTCAGGCTGGCACAGCAGGCAGAGAAGTCCGGCAAGCCGCTGGGCTACGCCAGCCCGGGCGTCGGCAGCGGCCTGCACCTGGCCGGCGAGCTGTTCCGCAACAAGGCCGGCATCACGCTGCTGCACGTGCCCTACAAAGGCACCACGCAGGCGCTCAACGACGTGGTGGGCGGGCAGGTGCCGATGCTGTTCGGCACGTGGCCGGCGCTGGCGCCGTTCATCCAGTCCGGCGCGCTGCGCGCGCTGGCGGTGACGCAGCCCAGGCGCTCGCCGGCCGCGCCGAACGTGCCGTCGCTGGCCGAGCAGGGCGTGCCCGGCATCGACGTCAGTTCCTGGTATGCGCTGCTGGTGCCCAGGGCCACGCCGCAGCCGGCGGCCGATGCGCTCAGCGCCGACGTGCGCGCGCTGCTGGCCACGCCCGCGGTGCGCGCCGAGCTGCAGCGCCAGGGCATGGAGCCGGTGGGCAGCACGCCGCAGGCGCTCGAGGCGCGCATCCGCGACGAAACCGCGGCGTGGGCGAAGCTGATCAAGGCGTACGGGATTACCGCGGAGTAGCGGCGGAGCGGTATCCCATCAGGCCCGACAGGTCGCGCGCGGCCTGCCCGACTTCCTTCGCCACGCGCTCGCGCAGCGCGCCATCGGCGTCAAAGCGCTGCTGCGGTCCCGCCACGCTGATGGCGGCGATCACGTCGCCGTCGGTGCCGCGCACCGGTGCCGCGCAGGAATCGATGCCCGGCTCATAGGCGGAAAAGCTCCAGGCGCAGCCGCGTTCGCGGTCGGCGGCAAGGATATCGGCCAGCCGCGCGTGCGTGGCGGGGCTCTGGCCGGTGACCGTCGGCAGGGGATCGGGTCCCAGCAGCTCGCGCAGCGTCTCCGGCGGCAGCTCGGCAATCAGCATCCGCCCCGGCGTGGTCAGGTGTGCGGCCACGCGGCTGCCCACCTGGATATTGCTGACCAGCGAGGTCGCGGGCATCTGCCGCAGCAGGTAGAGTGCATCGCCGCCATCGCGCACGGCCAGGTAGGCCGACAGCTGCAGCGACGCGCTCAGCCGGGCCAGCACGCGTGCGGCAAAGCTGGTCAGGTCATTGCTGGCCAGCACGCGCGAGGCCAGCTTCAGGAAGTTGAAGCCGACCTGGTGCCCGCCTTGCGGCAGGCGTTCCACCATGCCCTCATGCTCCAGAGTATCCAGCAGCCGCATCACGGTGACGCGGTTCACGTCGATGCGCCGGCCCACTTCGCTCAGGTTGGCGGTGGCGCCGCCCTCGGCGATGAAGCGCAGCAGGCGCAGGCCGCGGATCACCGGCGAGACCAGCTGGGCTTCGCGGGCGTCTTCAGTATCGCCATCGTCGGCAAGGTCAGGTTGTGGGCGGGACTTGGGCATGGTGGTGTCTGCAGTCAACGGAAAACGGCCGCGCAGGCGGCCGTGCTGGCGGAAACGATCGGCGCGGCTTCAGCCGAGCGCGACGTTCCAGGCGTCGTAATCGTACACCCAGTCGGCATTGCCGCCTTCCTTCAGCCAGGCATTGCTGCGCGAGCCGATCTGGATGCGGCTGGTGCGTTCGAGGCGCGCGGCCTGGTAGCGTGCCAGTGCGGCGGGCACGCCTGCGGCACCGCCGGGTGCGGCATCGGCAAGGCAGCGCGCCAGCACCACGCCGTCTTCAATCGCCATGCCGGCGCCCTGCGCCATGAACGGCATCATCGGGTGGCAGGCGTCGCCCATCAGCGTGACCGGGCCGGCGCACCATGCCGGCAGCGGGTCGCGCACGTACAGCGCGGAGATCAGCACCTCGTCGCAGGCATCGAGCAGTGCGCGCGCCTCGGGGTGGAAGCTGGCATAGGCGCTGCGCAGGTCTTGCACGCGGCCCGGCGTGGTCCAGGACTCATGGCGCCAGGCTTCCTGTGCGACGGTGGCGAAGATAAAGATGTCGCGGCCGCGGTTGAGCGGGAAGGTGACGATCTGCGTGGCGGCGTCGGGGCCCCACCATTTGGTGAAGGCGCCCAGGTTAGGCACGCCGGCGAGGCGCTCGGCGGGAACGACCGCGCGGTAGGCCACCACGCCGGTGAAGATCGGGCTTTCCTGGCCGAACAGGGCGGTGCGCACGGTCGAGTGGATGCCGTCGGCGCCGACCAGCACGTCGACGCGCTCCTGCGCACCGTTGGCGAAGCGCAGCGTGGCGCCATCGGCATGCGGCTCGATGGCCACGGCCTTGTGGCCAAGGCGCACGCATTCGGCCGGCACGGCGGCTTCCAGTGCGGTCATCAGGTCGGCGCGGTGCATGGTCAGCTGCGGAGCGCCGTAGCGGCGCTCGGCGTCTTCCTGCATCGGCAGGCGGGAAGTTTCTTCGCCGGTGTCCCACGTGCGGCTGATGCGGTGGCTGGGGCGTGCGGCGGTTTCGCGCAGGGCGTCGCCGATGCCTAGCCCGTCGAGCGCGCGTACGGCGTTGGGGGTCAGGTTGATGTCGGCGCCTACGCGGGCGAAGCGGGGGGCTTGTTCGTAGACGATTGCGTCCAGGCCGAGCTTGCGCAGTGCGATGGCTGCGGCGAGGCCGCCGATGCCGGCGCCGTTGATTCCGATCTTGAGGGGCATTTGGTCTATCTGCTTGGTTGTGTTCAAAAATGAACTATATGTTCATAAAAATATATGAGCGTAGAGGTAACCAGTCAATTAAGGGTGAACCCCTAGGGAGTGGTTTTCAGTCCTTTGGTGAGCTGGGGGCAATGCGGTCGGTTTGTGGCTTCTGGCAGCGTGGCTGTTTCGCCGGCGTATCCGGCGAGTCACTTTTTGTCCGAGCGACAAAAAGTAACCAAAAAACGCGTCGCCTATGCGGCTGGCAATAAATTCCACGGTGTTGGTGGTTCGCGCGGTGGTGGTTTCCGTTCCGCGTGGTTGGCCGTTCGACCCTGCTACGCCATGTGAGTTAGGGACAGTGCCTGCGTTAACCCACTATTGAACGATCCCCAGGGCGTAGGCCGCCTGCTGCCAGCCGTATCGCGGGGACGCCTACGGCTGCTACGCAGGCTCAAAATGCGCTGACGGTCATTGGGCGCTTGCGCGGAGCGCAGCCGAAGGCGTTGATGCGATATCGCCGGCCCAAAAAAAGCAGCCGCACACGGCGGCTGCTCTTGAAACCATCACTGGTACACGAACGCTCAAAGCCCCAGCACGAGCTTGGCAATGATATTGCGCTGGATCTCGTTGGACCCTCCGTAAATCGACGCCTTGCGATAGTTGAAATAGCGCGGCGCGAGCACGGCAGCATATTCAGGCCCGACACGCGGCGCGGCCTCGCGTCCCTGCAAATGAGCCCAGGTGTCCTGCACGAACGGCAATGCCGCCGGGCCTGCAGCTTCCACGGCAAGTTCGCTGGCCGCCTGCAGGGCCTCGGTGCCCGTGAGCTTCAGCATGCTCGACGCAGCCCCGATCGAGGTTCCGGATTCCACGCCTGAGAACACCCGTAACTCAACCGCTTCCAGCGCGGCAGCACGCAGGTGCAGCGCCGCCAGCTTGCGGCGGAAGGCGGGATCGTCCAGCAGGCGGCCACCGTCGTCGGCAGGCTGCTCTGCCGCAATCTCCGCGATCTTCGACAGTTGCTTGCGCAGCATCGGGCTATACGTACCGCCGCGCTCGAACTCCAGCAGGTACTTGGCGTAGGTCCAGCCCTTGCCTTCCTCCCCGATGCGGTTGGCTGCCGGCACGCGCACGTTCTCGAAGAAGACCTGGTTCACTTCCTGCTGGCCGGTCATGGGGCCGTCCAGCGTCGGCAGTGCCGACACCGTGATGCCGGGGGTATGCATGTCGAGCAGCAGGAACGAAATCCCTTCCTGGCGCTTCGATTCGCGGCTGGTGCGCACCAGGCAGAACATCCAGTCGGCCCACTGCGCATGCGTGGTCCAGATCTTGGAGCCGTTCAGGATGTAGTGCTCGCCGTCGCTGTCGGTGCCGTGGTCGGCGCGCATCTGCAGCGAGGCCAGGTCGGAGCCGGAGTTGGGTTCGGAATAGCCCTGGCACCACCACACGTCCGAGCTCAGGATCGGCGGCAGGAAGCGCTGCTTCTGTTCGGGCGTGCCGTACTTCATGATCACCGGCGCCACCATCTTCAGGCCCATCGGCGACACTGGCGGGCAGCCGGCGGCGGCCAGTTCCGACTGGAAGATAAAGCGCTCGGTCGAGCTCCAGCCCGGGCCGCCGTATTCTTTCGGCCAGTTCGGCGCGGCCCAGCCGCGCGCGTGCAGCGCCTTCTGCCAGCGCAGCTGCGCGGCCTTGTCGAGGTAGCCGTTCTTGGACTGCGTCATCATCGCGCGCAGGTCGGCGTCATAGGCCTGGGCGATCCAGGCGCGCACGTCTTCACGGAACTGCTGGTCTTGCGGGGAGAAATCGAGATTCATCGACGGGCCTCGCTGGGTATTCGTCTGGGTTCGGGGATACCGGCTTCAGGCCGCGGCCTGGGCGGGGTAGAGCAGGTCGGCGTAGCGGCGCAGGTGGTGCTCGGCCGAGCCCAGCTGCAGGTCGATCGCGGTGACGCGCTTGAAGTAGTGGCCCACGGCCAGCTCTTCGGTGACGCCCATGCCGCCGTGGATCTGCACCGCCGCCTGGCCGACAAAGGCACCGGCCTGGCCGGCCTGGATCTTGGCCGCGCACGCCGCCTGGGCGCGTGCCTGCGGCGCGCCGGCCGCCTGCATCGCCGCCACCTGGGTCAGCGCCACGGATTGCTCCAGCTGCATGTACATGTCGGCCATGCGGTGCTGCAGCACCTGGAAGGTGCCGATCGGCACGCCGAACTGCTTGCGCTGGCGCGCATAGTCGATGGTGTCGGCCAGCATGCGCGCCATCGCGCCATTGGCTTCGGCACAGAGCGCGACCATGGCTTCGTCGCACAGCTGTTCGATCAGGGCAAAGGCTTTGCCTTCGGCGCCGATGCGCTGGCTGGCCGGCACCTGCACGTTGTCGAGCAGCACCTCGGCGGCACGCAGGCCGTCGAAGGTCGGGTACTCGCGCAGCGTTACGCCCGGCGTGTCGCGTGCAATCCAGAACAGGCTGATGCCATCCCGGTCGCGGCGCGCGCCGGAGGTGCGGGCGCTGACCACCAGGTGGGTGGCGAACGGCGCGCCAACCACGGCGTGCTTGTGCCCGCTCAGCTTGTAGCCGTTGCCCTGGCGCGTGGCGCTGGCCTGCACGTCGTGGCGGCAATAGCGGCTGGCGGGTTCGGCGTGGGCCCAGGCGGCGGTGGCTTCGCCGCCGATGATGGCCGGCACCCACTGCGCGGCCAGCTCGGGGCTGCCGTGCATCAGCGCGCCGCCGCCCAGCACCACGGTGCCCAGGTAGGGCTCCAGCGCCAGGTGGCGGCCCAGTTGTTCCATCACGATCATGTGCTCGGCCGCGCCGCCGCCCAGGCCACCGAGCGTCTCGGGGTAGGCCGCGCCGAGAATGCCGAGCTCGCGGGCGAATGCGCGCCAGCAGTCCGGGCGCCAGCCCGCGGCGGACTGCACGGCAGCGCGGCGGGCTTCGAAATCATAGTGGTCGGCCAGGTAACGCGCGAGCGTGTCGCGCAGCATCGACTGTTCTTCGCTGAACTGGAAATCCACCTTGGCTCCTTCGGAATGGGGGTGAGGCGTGATTGCGGTAGTCTGGCGGGCATCATCCTGCCAGGCCGCCTAGTGGCGCATCGTCGCATCGGACGAAGCTGTCCCGGCGCGCCCGCGGCCCTGTTTTGCGGCACTGCGGCAAAACGGCGGCGGTGCCGCTTCGTCGCTTCCGACGATGGTTGAACCGGCTGGGGTTCCGAGAATGCGGTACCGGCATCCGCCAACACACCGACACCCTCGAGGAGTCCAACGCCATGCATCCGCACATCCACGCGCAGCGCACACCCGAAAAGCCAGCCGTCATCATGGGTGGCAGCGGCGCAGTCGTCACCTACCGTGAACTGGACGAACGCTCGAACCAGGTCGCCCACCTGTTCCGCAGCCAGGGACTGCAGCCCGGTGACCGCGTGGTGTTCATGGTCGAGAATCATCCGCGCCTGTTCGAACTGTGCTGGGGCGCGCAGCGCAGCGGCATTGTCTATGTCTGCCTGAGCACGCGGCTGAACGTGGCCGATGCCGCCCACATCATCAATGACAGCGGCGCCAGGCTGCTGGTCACCACGCACGCGCAGGCCGAGGTTGCGGCTGCCCTGGTCGGGCAGACGCCGGCCTTGCGCGGCAGGTTGATGCTGGACGGCACCGTGCCGGCCTATGACGCGTACGAGACCGCGCTGGCGCGCTGCCCGGCAACGCGCATCGATGACGAAGTGACCGGCGGCGACATGCTGTATTCGTCCGGCACCACGGGCCGGCCCAAGGGGGTGTATGCGCCGCCGTCGAGCCCGAATATCGACGATCCCACGACCCTGACCAGCCTGTGCCAGCGGCTCTATGGCTTCGATGCCGAGACGCGCTACCTGTCGCCCGCGCCGCTGTACCACGCGGCGCCGCTGCGCTACAACATGACCGTGCAGGCGCTGGGCGGGACTGCGGTGGTGATGGAGCATTTCGATGCCGAGCACTACCTGCAGCTGGTGCAGCAGCACCGCATCACGCATACGCAGCTGGTGCCGACGATGTTCTCGCGCATGCTCAAGCTGCCCGAGGCGCAACGCCAGGCCTATGACGTGTCGTCGCTGCGCGTGGCGATCCACGCGGCCGCGCCGTGCCCGGTGCAGGTCAAGGAAGCCATGATCGCGTGGTGGGGGCCGGTGATCTGGGAGTACTACGCCGGGACGGAGGGCAACGGCGTGACCGTGGTCAGCACGCCGGAGTGGCTGGAGCGCAAGGGCACGGTGGGCCGGGCCATGGTCGGCAAGCTGCGCATCTGCGGGCCGGACGGCGCGCTGCTGCCGCCGGGCGAATCGGGCACGATCTACTTTGCCGAAGGCCGCGACTTTTCGTACCACAACGACGAGGCCAAGACCGCGGAGTCGCGCCACCCGCAGCAGCCTGACTGGAGCACCATCGGCGATGTCGGCTACGTGGATGCGGACGGCTACCTGTACCTGACCGACCGCAAGGCCAACATGATCATCTCGGGCGGCGTCAACATCTACCCGCAGGAGGCCGAGAACCTGCTGATGACGCATCCCAAGGTGATGGACGTGGCCGTGATCGGCGTGCCCAACGAGGACTTCGGCGAAGAGGTCAAGGCCGTGGTGCAGCCGGCCGACATGGGCCAGGCCGGTCCCGAGCTGGCCGCGGAACTGATCGCGTTCTGCCGCGCCAACCTGTCGGCCATCAAGTGCCCGCGCTCGGTCGACTTCGCGTCGGAGCTGCCGCGCCTGCCGACCGGCAAGCTGCTCAAGCGGCTGCTGCGCGACCGCTACTGGGCCGGCCACGCCAGCAAGCTGGTGTAGGCCACTTGCCGCCGCCCGCATTTTCGCGAGTGCGGCGGTTTACGTCATAATCCTCCGTTACATCACAGCCACGGCCGCCCGGCTGCATCCGCAGCGCGGGCGGGCGCATCGCGCGGCCTGCAACGGCAGCGATGTGCGGGAGACGACAACAGCCAATGGCAAGTATCGAGGAGACCGGACGGCGCGCGCCGCCGCCCGCCGGCGCCGCATCGCTGGCGGCCAAACTGCGTCCGCCGCTGCTGACCCCGTTCCAGGTCGAGCGCGCGGCGATCTGCGAGGCCGTGTGCGCGGCCGGTTTCGTCAAGCTTGTGCTGGTGCGTGCACCGGCGGGCTTCGGCAAGACCACGGCCATGCTCCAGTGTCGCGCGCGCCTCGAGGCCGCGGGCGGGCGCACCGCCTGGCTGACGCTGGATCGGTCGGACAATGATGCCTCGCGCTTTCTGGGGTCGGTCGAAGCTGCCATCGCGCAGGGCCTGGGCGGCGGCGGCCCCGGCCGGTCCGCGCACGCGACGCTGGCACAGGATCCCGGCGAGCAGGCGCTCGCGCTGATCGACCGCCTGGCCAGCCATAACGGCGCCTTCACGCTGTTCCTCGATGATTTCGAAGCGATCCAGAACGCCGCCGTGACCGGACTGGTCTGGCAACTGGTGGAAAGCCTGCCGCCCGGCTGCCGCGTGGTAATCGGCACGCGCTGGGTGCCGGAATCCGGCCTGGGCCGCCTGCGCGCGCGCGGCGAGCTGCTTGAGATCGAACCCGCGCAGCTGCGTTTTTCCGCCAGCGAAACCGCATCCTTCCTGCGCCATGCGCGCGGGCTGAAGCTGGAGCAGGCGGCCATCAGCGCGCTGCACCGGCGTACCGAGGGCTGGGCCACTGCCTTGTGGCTGGCGTCGGTCGCGCTGGAGCGGCGCAGCCAGCCAGAGGGTTTTATCGCCGGCTTCTCCGGCTCCAACGCGGCGATTGCCGACTACCTGGTCGAAGACGTATTCCTGCACCTGCCCGAGGCGGTGCGCGACTTCCTGCTGCGCACCTCGATCCTGGACCAGTTGTGCGGGCCGCTGTGCGACGCCGTGTGCGAGCCCGCGACAGCTGGCAGCAGCGACGAGATCCTGGCCTGGCTGGAGCGCGCCAACCTGTTCCTGCTGCCGCTGGAGAGCGAACGCTATGGCGAGCGTGGCTCCGGTGCGGCATCGGAGCAGTGGTACCGCTATCACAGCCTCTTTTCCGGCTTCCTGCGCGGCCAGCTGGCGCAGGCCATGCCTGACGCCGTGCCGCAGCTGCACCTGTCGGCATCGCGCTGGTATGAGTCGCAGGGGCGCCCGGTGCCCGCCATCGAGCATGCCTTCGCGGCCGGTGCGCTGGCGCGCGCGCTGCCGTTGCTGGACGGCGCCGCGGACGACCTGCTGGCGCAGGGCCGCATGCGCCTGCTGACGCGCTGGCTGGAGGCGGTGCCGGCGGAAGAACTGGCGCGCTGGCCCAAGCTGCAGATCGCGCGCGTGTGGGCGGTGTCGTTCACGCGCGGCCCGGCCGAAGCCATCGCCCTGCTGCAGCAGATCCCCACCGAGGGCGCGGCCGGCGACCTGCTGGCGCATATCCGCGCGCTGCGCCACATGCTGCTGAACATGATGGACCGCTTCGACGATGCGCGCGCCTTCGCCCGCAATGAGCTGCCGCCGTTGCCGATGGGCTATGCCTTCCCCGATGCGATCCTGGGCACGTCGATGGCGCGCCTGGCTGCAGTCGCCGGCGACTACCCGGAGGCACGCCGGCTGCTGCAGGTGGCGCGGCACGCGGTGCGCGGCTCGGACAGCAATTTCAACAAGATTTTCTCGGAATCGGTCGAAGGGCTGATCGACCTGCGCCAGGGGCGGCTGCAGCAGGCCCTGGCACGGTTCCGCATCGCCGCCAGCACGATGCTGCCGAACCGCTTCGGGCCCACCAACGGCAATGCCATGGCCGGCATCCTGCTGGCCGAAGGCCTGTACGAGAGCGGCGATTCCGAGCGCGCCAGCCGATTGCTCAACGTCTACCTGCCGCTGTCGCGCGACCTCGGGCTGCCGGACCAGATCATCACCGGGCACACGGTGCTGGCCCGCATTGCCTTCGAGCGCGGCGAAGCCGACCAGGCGCATGAATGGCTGGCGCAACTGGAAGCGCTGGGGCACCACCGCGGGCTGACGCGGCTGGTGATGGCGGCAATGCTGGAGCGCGCACGGCTGGCACTGCGCCAGGGCAATGTCCACGCGGCGCAGGAGGCGATCGAACGCGCCGCCGATCCGGCGCTGTGGCGCACGCGGCCCGGGGTCAGCTCCTTTGCCAGCGATGTCGAGGACATCACCCTTGGCCGGCTGCGGCTGGACCTGTATGCGCGCCCGGGCACGCCGGTGCGCGAGGCCATCGAGCGCGAGCTGGCGGCTGCCGCCGGCAACCAGCTGATGCGCCGCGCGCTCAAGCTGCGCATCCTGCTGGCGCAGGCGTGCCAGCGCACCGGCGACGGCGCGCACGCGCTGGTGGTGATGGGCGAGGCGCTGCGTTTCGGCGCTGCCGAAGGCTTTGTCCGCATCTTTACCGACGAGGGCGACGATGTGCGCAGGCTGGTGGCCGATGCCTGCTCGCGCCAGTCGGCCAGCCTGCCTGCTCCCTATGTGGAAAAGCTGCTGCAGGCCTGCGGCCAGGCCGGGGGCGAGCAGGCCGCCGGTGCCGGCCGGCCGGCGCCGGCCGCGCTGGTGGAGCCGCTGACGCCCAAGGAGCAGAAGGTGCTGCACCTGCTGGCCGAGGGCTATTCCAACGTGGCCATGGCCGAGCGCCTGTTCGTGTCCGAAACCACGGTGCGCACGCACCTGCGCAATATCAGCGCCAAGCTGCACGCCAGCAACCGCACCCAGGCGGTGGCCATCGCACGCCAGCTCGGGCTGCTCTGAGGCCGCGCGCGCAGGCCAGCCCGCGCGCGCGGTTGCGGCTCAGATGCCCATGAACTCCGTGAATTCCTCCAGCGGCGCGCGCACGGCATGCAGCTGGTTGGCGGGCGCCTCGGGATCCTCGTAGCCGATTGCCATGCCGGTGAACAGCATCCGTTCGGCAGGCAGCGACAGGAACTTGCCAATGGTCTGCGGGTACATCGCCCAGCATTCCTGCGCGCAGCTGTCCAGGCCTTCTTCACGCAGCAGCAGCATCACGGTCTGCAGGTACATGCCCAGGTCAGACCATTGCGGCGGGCCCATGCGGTGGTCCACGGTGCAGAACAGTGCCAGCGGCGCGCCGAAGAAGGTGAAGTTGTTGGCAAACTGCGCCAGCCGCCGCGCCTTGTCCTCGCGCGGGATGCCGAGGTAGTGGTAGAGCGCCTCGCCCACCTGGAAGCGGCGGTCGCGGTAGGGCGAGACCAGCTCGCGCGGGTAGATGTCGTACTCGCGCTCTTCACCCGCGGGCGCCTGGGCGATGCGCTCGCGCATGATGGCGCGCAGCCCCTCCAGGGCTTCGCCGCCGACGACATGGATATGCCAGGGCTGCAGGTTGCCCCCGGAGGGCGCGCGCGCGGCGGCGTCGAGCACGCGGCGGATGGTGTCGGGCGCAACGGCCCGGGGCAGGAAGCCGCGGACGGACTTGCGGCTGGCGACGGCTTGGCTGACTTTCATGCGTATTCCGGAAAAGTTGATCGACGGGCGCGCTTCAGATGAAGGGCGGCTCGCTGGTCCAGTCGAAGAAGTCCGGCATGTCGTGCGACACGGTTTCCGGGAAGGCGGCGGGACGTTTCTCCAGGAAGGCGCTGACGCCTTCCTTCACGTCGGCGGAGCGCCCGCGCGACTGGATCGCGCGGCTGTCGAGCTTGTGCGCTTCCATCGGGTGGCTGGCGCCGGCCATGCGCCAGATCAGCTGGCGCGAGATCGCTACCGAAACCGGCGCGGCATTGGCGGCGATCTCGCGGGCAATGGCCTGGGCGGCAGGCAGCAGGTCTTCGGGCGCGTGCAGCGAGCGCACCAGGCCGCGCTCATGCGCTTCCTGGGCCGAGAACACGCGGCCGGTATAGCACCATTCCAGCGCGGTCGAGATGCCGACCACGCGCGACAGGAACCACGACGACGCCGCTTCGGGCGTGATGCCCCGGCGCGCAAAGACAAAGCCGAACTTGGCGTCGGTCGATGCCAGCCGGATATCCATCGGCAGCTGCATGGTCACGCCCACGCCGACCGCGGCGCCGTTGACCGCGGCGATCACCGGCTTGAGGCTGCGGAAGATGCGCAGCGAGACGCGCCCGCCGCCGTCGCGGTGCGCGCTGTCGGGGCTGGCGCCATAGCGCTTCTCGAAGTCGAAGGTGGAACTGCCGCCGGACAGGTCGGCGCCGGCGCAGAAGGCCCGGCCCGAGCCCGTGACGATCACGGCGCGCACGTTGTCGTCGGCATCGGTGGCGTCGAACGCGGCGATCAGCTCATGCATCATCTGCGCGGTGAACGCATTGAGCTGGTCCGGGCGGTGCAGGGTGATGGTGGCGACACCGTCTGCAACGGCGTAGCGCAGGGTTTGGAACGAAGGCGTGGCTTGCGTCATGGGGGGCTCCTGCCGGGATTGCTGCAAACAAGGGAGGAAGGGTGCCGGGGCGGGGCGCCGGCACGGGGCTCGGTCAACACTAGTGCAGAATGCGCCGCCCGCAATCGTCGCTTCCGACGAGGCTCGGAATTGGCACCTGGCCGTAGACTGATCCCGATCAAGCGGCAGGGCCGGCACTACCGCGCGCCTGCCGGCGCAGACAGCAAAGGGACAACCATGAAGACACGAATTACCGAACTGCTTGGCATCCGCTACCCGATCATCCAGGGTGGCATGCAATGGGTTGGCTACGCCGAGATGGCCTCGGCCGTTTCCAACGCCGGCGGGCTGGGCATCCTCACGGCGCTGACGCAAGCCACGCCCGAGGACCTGGCCGAAGAGATCCGCCGCTGCCGCGAGATGACCGACAAGCCGTTCGGCGTGAACCTGACCCTGCTGCCGTCGATCAACCCGCCGCCGTACGCGCGCTACCTCGACGTCATCATCGAGAGCGGCGTCAAGGTGCTGGAAACCGCCGGCAACAACCCCAAGGAACATATCGCGCGCGCCAAGGCCGCCGGCATCAAGGTGATCCACAAGTGCGTGGCGGTGCGCCATGCGCTGTCGGCCGAGCGCCTGGGCGTGGACGCGGTGTCGATCGACGGCTTCGAGTGCGCCGGCCACCCCGGCGAGGACGACGTGCCCGGCATGGTGCTGATCCCGCAGGCGGTGCGCAAGCTGTCGATCCCGGTGATCGCCTCCGGCGGCATCGCCGACGGGCGCGGCATGGCGGCGGCGCTGGTGCTGGGCGCCGAGGGCGTCAACATGGGTACGCGCTTCTGCGCCACGCGCGAGGCGCCGATCCACGACAACGTCAAGCAGGCGCTGGTGCAGGCCAGCGAGCGCGACACCAACCTGATCTTCCGCACGCTGCACAACACCGCGCGCGTGCTCAAGAACGCCGTGTCGGACGAGGTGGTGAGCATTGAGCGCCGCCCGGGCGGCGCGCAGTTCGAGGACGTCAAGCACCTGGTCGCCGGCGTGCGCGGCAAGGCGGCGCTCAAGGCGGGCGAGACCGACGGCGGCATCATCAGCGCCGGCCAGTGCGTGGGCCTGATCGACGACGTGCCCAGCTGCGAGGAGCTGATCACGCGCATGGTGGCCGATTGCCGCGAGCACCTCAGCGTGGCCTCGCGCTTCTTTGCCTGACGCCATGGCCGAGGCTGAAATCGAGGCGGCGATGACCCGGGCCATCGCCGCGCCGGGCGAAGCTGCCGGCGGGGACGTGCCGGAGGGCTTCGTCCCGGTGCGCCGCATGAGCGGCTACATGGCGGGCTTTGGCCAGCTCTACCTGCATGCCGGGCGCCGCACGCTGGCGGTGCGCATTGACGAGAGCCACCTGAACAACCTGGGCATCCCGCACGGCGGCATGCTGGCGACGCTGGCCGATACCGCCATCGGCATGATGATGTCGCTGGAAACCGGGCGCTCCAAAAGCGCGGTGACCGTCAACCTGAGCCTGGACTACCTGGATTCCGCGCGCCTGGGCGACTGGGTCGAGGCCCGCGTGGAGTTCGACAAGCTCGGCTCGCGCCTGCGCTACGGCACCTGCCGGCTGGTCAGCGGCGAGCGCTGCCTGCTGCGCGCGACCGCGATCTTTGCGGTGCTGGCGCCGCGCACCTGAGGCCTGCGGCAAACTTCGTCGCTTCCGACGACGCTTGCCACTGCCCGCAGCGCAACAATGCAAAGCGACACTGCCGGCGCCAGATGCCGGCACTCCGGACAACACCATGGCTGCCCCGGCAGCCTGCACCGAACCAAGGAGATCACATGGCAGAGGCATATATCGTTGCGGCGGTCCGTACCGCCGGCGGCCGCAAGGGCGGCAAGCTGTCGGGCTGGCATCCGGCCGACCTGGCCGCACAGGTGCTGGACGCGCTGGTGGAACGCACCGGTGCCGACCCGGCGCTGGTCGAAGACGTCATCATGGGCTGCGTGAGCCAGGTCGGCGAGCAGGCCGGCAACGTGGCGCGCAATGCCATCCTGGCCTCGCGCCTGCCTGAAAGCGTGCCCGGCACCTCGGTGGACCGCCAGTGCGGTTCGTCGCAGCAGGCACTGCACTTTGCCGCGCAGGCAGTGATGTCGGGCGCGATGGACATCGTCATCGCTGCCGGCGTGGAAAGCATGACGCGCGTGCCGATGGGCCTGTCGTCGCAGCTGCCGGCCAAGAACGGTTTCGGCGTGCCCAAGAGCCCCGGTGTCGAGGCGCGCTACCCCGGCGTGCAGTTCAGCCAGTTCACCGGCGCCGAGATGATCGCGCGCAAGTATGACCTGTCGCGCGAGCAGCTGGATGCCTACGCCCTGCAGAGCCACCAGCGCGCCATCGCCGCCACCAAGGCGGGCCGCTTCACTGCCGAAATCCTGCCGGTGGAAGTGCGCACGGCCGACGGTGCCAATGGTGAAATGCACACCACTGACGAAGGCATCCGCTATGACGCCACGCTGGAAAGCATCGGCAGCGTCAAGCTGATCGCCGAAGGCGGCCGCGTGACGGCTGCCTCAGCCAGCCAGATCTGCGATGGCGCCGCCGGCCTGATGGTGGTCAACGAGGCCGGACTGAAGAAGCTCGGCGTCAAGCCGCTGGCGCGCGTGCACACCATGACGGTGATCGGGCATGATCCGGTGGTGATGCTGGAAGCGCCGCTGCCGGCCACGGAGGTCGCGCTGAAGAAGGCGGGCCTGCGCATCGGCGATATCGACCTGTTCGAAGTCAACGAAGCCTTCGCCCCGGTGCCGCTGGCCTGGCTGAAGGCCACCGGCGCCGATCCGGCGCGCCTGAACGTGCATGGCGGCGCGATCGCGCTGGGCCATCCGCTGGGCGGCTCGGGCGCCAAGCTGATGACCACGCTGGTGCATGCGCTGCATACGCACGGCAAGCGCTACGGCCTGCAGACGATGTGCGAAGGCGGCGGGCTGGCCAACGTGACCATTGTCGAGCGCCTGTAAAGCTGTGAGACTCGCTGCGCGCCGCACAGGCACGCAGCGCATGAATTGCAGCAGCAAGGAGTGGTAAAGGGAGAAGGACCGGCGGCGCGGGCAGCCGGAAAAAAGGCCGCGATATTCGCGGCTTTTTTTGTTTACGGTGTGTCGCGCGTCAGGCGAACGTCACTGCGCTGCGCCGGTCGGCGCGTTCCAGGTGCGGCACGTTGTTGAAGCTCAGCAGCCGCTGCACGCCGCGGCCGACGATGATCTCGCAGAACGCCGTGTTGCGGAACTGCAGGTTCATCTCGATGGCGGCCTGGGCCGGTGCGCCAAGCAGGTCGGCCGTGGCGCGGCCGATGGCGCCACCGGAGCTCACCACCAGGATGGCATCCTCGCGCGTCGTGCCTTCGCTTGCGTGCGCGAGGGCGCCGTTAATGCGGGCGCCGAAATCGGCCCAGCTCTCGGGCATCTCGGCCAGCCCGTCCTGGGTCCATGCCGCGTAGGCGGCGCGGAAGGTGCGCCAGTAATCGTTGTAGTCGCCGTTCTGGTGTGCGCGGTGGTCGGCGCCGCCGGTGTGGCAACGGTACAGCGCCTCGCCGTCGTATTCGTTCAGGCCCGGGTGCGAGACGATCGCCGCCTGCGGCTGACCCATGCCGGCCAGGATCTCGCTGGCGGTGTCCTGCTGGCGCACCAGCGTGCCGGCTACCACGCGGCTGAAGCTGACGCCGCGCTCCTGGAAATACTCGCCCAGCCAGCGCGCCTGCTGGCGGCCGGTCGGCGACAGGCAGTCGTAGTTGGCGGCGCCAAACGAGGCTTGTCCGTGCCGGACGAGGAAAAGCGTGGCCATGAGCGGTCCCGGTGAACGTTGAGGCGGATAGGGCTGCGCCCGGCGCGCCGTTTCGCGGCAGGCCGGGGGCGCCGGGCACGGAACCCGGCGTGGGCACATTCTAGGGAGGTCCGGCGCGCCAGCCAAGCAAGCGCTGCGCAATTCATGGCAGCCATGGCCTGGCTGCATTACCGCGGCTGGCGCGGGCCGGTCGTGTGCTCAGGCCGGCTCTGCGCAGGTGATGCCGAGATAGCCGGCCATCAGGCGGTTGAGTTCCGGGATCATCTGTTCGTCGTCGAGGTGCAGCGGGCCGGAATCGTTGAGCACGGCATTGACCAGCACACTGAACACCGCCTGCATGGCAAAGCGCACGCGCAGCTCGGCGGTCTCGGCAGGCATCGCCAGCCGCGGCACCAGCAACTGCACCATGCGCTCCACGATGGCTTCGCCGCTCTGGCGGTGGGGCACCCATTCCTCGGGCCGCGTGGACGCATGCCGCAGCGACGCGCGGATCACGCCGCGGTTGGCCAGGGTGCCGAGCACCATGAAGCGCGCGGCCTTTTCCAGCAGCACCGGTGTCGGCACGTCCTCCCAGCGCTCCTGCGCCAGGTAGCGCTCGGTCGACGCTGCGGTTTCTTCCATCACCAGCGCGCGCAAGGCCTCGAAATAGGCCATCTTGTCGCGGAAGCGCCCATAGAAGGCACCCACCGACACCTGGCACGCCGCGGCGATCTGCGCCACGGAAACCGCGGCAAAGTCACGCGAGGCAAGCAGTTCCCGGCCCGCGCCCAGCAAGGCTTGTTCGGTCTCGCGCGCACGGCGCTGGCGCGGCGGCTGCAGGATCGAGGGCGTATCGATACGGGGAAAGGAGGCGTTGGCGGTGAAGCCGGATTGGGTCGCTGACATGGGCACTCCGTATTCGAATTCGGATTCGATTTTGAAAATACCGGTGCGTGCCACGACGCGTCAAGGATTTTGTCGGGTGGCAGCCCGGCGTGACGGGTGGGTGGGCTGCGCCGGAGGTGGCGTTGCGGCGCGCATGCGCCGCTTGCCTCGGCGCGGGTCAGAGCGAGCCGAACACGGTGCCCAGTCCGTAGGTGAAGGCTGCCGCCATGCCCCCGATCAGCACCTGCCGCAGCGCCGAGAACCATCCCGGGCGGCCATTGAACGACGAGGTGCCCCAGCCCACCAGGCCAAGGCCGGCCAGGCACGCGACGATGCTGCCGAGTTGCGCCGATGGCCCTGCGGTCACGAGGAATGGCAGCAACGGCACCAGCGCACCGCTGCTGTACAGCACGAAGGAAATCACCGCTGCCTGCACCGGGTTGCCGCCGCGCTCCTGCGGGTTGATGCCCAGCACTTCGCGCGCAAAGGTGTCCAGGGCCGCGCGCGGGTTGCGCATGATCTCGTCGGCGGCGCGCTCGGCATCGGCCGGCAGCACGCCCTTGCCCTCGATCACCGTGACCAGCCGCTGCCGGGCCCGGGTGGCATCATGCGCGAGCTCGTGCGCCATGTCGCGCAGGCGCTTGTTGTTCATCTCGCGGCTGTTGGTCACCGACAGCCATTCGCCCAGCGCCATCGAGCAAGCGCCGGCCGCCAGGCCCGCCAGCCCGGCCAGGATGACGGCCTCGCGCGAGGCCGCCGCGCCCTCCAGGCCCATCACCAGGCAGAAGCTGGACACCAGCCCGTCGTTGACGCCCAGCACGGCTGCGCGCAAGGCGTTGCCGCTCGGTCGATGGATCAGGCGCCGCACGCGGGAGCCGAAGCCGGTTGGAGTGGGGGCGCTCGACAGGGGCATGGTCTTTTGGCGATGGAACGTTGTCAGTTGAAGCGCGGGCCCAGGTCATCCCGCATCCATTCGATAAAGGCGCGCGTGCGTGCCGGCAACAGCCGTGCATGGGGATAGATCAGCGACAGCGGCCATGCCGGCTGCTCGAAATCCTGCAGCACGATGCGCAGTTTGCGTGCTTCGACCAGTTGCGCGACCTGGTAGGACAGGAAGTGGCCGAAGCCCGCGCCTTCGGCACAGGCAGCCACGGCGGGCGCGGTCTGGTTGAATTCCAGGTTGCCGCTGACCTGCACGTGGAACTCCCGGCCGGCTTCCTGGAAGGTCCACCAGTGCGCGTGGTTGCCGGTGAAGCGCACGCAGTTGGCGCTGGCAAGTTCCTCGGGATGGCGTGGCACGCCGTGCTTGCGCAGGTAGGCGGGCGTGGCCACCACCACGCGGCGGATGCTGCCGACGGTCTGCGCCACCAGCGTGGAATCAGCCAGCGGGCCGATGCGCACGCCCACGTCCAGGTCTTCTTCAAGCAGGTTCACCACGCGGTCGGTGAACTCCATGCGGCAGCGCACGCGCGGATAGCGCTGCACGAAACGCGTGACCGCCGGCGCCACATACATCTGGCCGAACAGCACCGAGGCGGTCAGCGTGAGCTGGCCGCTGGGTTCGACATGGCTGGCGGTCAGGCCGGCCTCGACCTCGTCGATGGTGGCCAGGATGCGCCGGCAGCTGTCCAGGTAGCTGCGCCCCTCGCCGGTCAGCGACAGCCGCCGCGTGGTGCGGTTGAGCAGCCGGACCTGTAACTCGGATTCCAGTGCCGCCAGCGTGCGCACCACCGCCGGCAACGAGGTATGCAGCGTCGTCGCGGCTGCCGTCAGGCTGCCCTCGTCGACGATCCGCACAAAGGTCTGCATCGCGCGTAGCTTGTCCATGGCGCCACACATTACTCCATTCTTTGGAGTAGTCAAATATCAATTGCCCTATTTATTGCAACGGCTTCGGCGCCCAGAATCCGGCTATCCCAACCGTTGAGGAGAGTGCCATGCAAGAAACCAATCGCCCCGCCAAGCCGCTGGTGCTGTACCGCTCGCCGGTGTCCGGCCACGCCCATCGCGCAGAACTGTTCCTGGGGCTGCTGGGCTTGCCCTGCCGGCTGGTGGACGTCGACCTGCGCGGCGGCGAGCAGCGCAGCGAGGCCTTCCTGCGCCTGAACCCGTTCGGCCAGGTGCCGGTGCTGGATGACGACGGCGTGATCGTCGGCGATTCCAACGCCATCCTGGTCTACCTGGCCACGCGCTATGACCACGGCCGCTGGCTGCCGCGCGACCCGGTGGGCGCGGCGCGCGTGCAGCGCTGGCTGTCGGTGGCCGCCGGCGACATTGCCTTCGGGCCGGCGGCGGCGCGCCTGGGCGTGCTGTTCGGCAGGCCGGTGGCGATGGACGATGCCGTCGCCCGCGCGCAGCGGCTGTTCACGCTGATGGAAACCCTGCTCGCCGGGCAGCCGTTCCTGGCGGCCGACCATGCCACCATCGCCGACGTTGCCGCCTACAGCTATATCGCCCGCGCCGAGGAAGGCAACGTGCCGCTGGTGCCGTACCCCGCGCTGAACGCCTGGCTGCGCCGCATCGAAGCCTTGCCCGGCTTCGTGCCGATGCTGGTGTCGAAGGTCGGCCTGGCGGCGTAGCGCCTGCCGGACCCGCGTATCGCCAATCGATCCGACAAGGAAAAGGAGCTAGTCATGGATCTGCCCACATGGCCGCACGCCGGCCTGCCATTCCACGCCGGCGAACTGGCCGCCCAGGAGCGCGCCGGCAAGCGCGAACGCATGGCCGCGTCCGGCCCGCGGGTGATCCGTGGCGAGATGCCGGAGCAGCACCGCACGTTCTTTGCGCAGCTGCCGTTCCTGCTGGTTGGCGCCGTCGATGCCGACGGGCAGCCCTGGGCCACGATGCTGGCCGGGACGCCGGGGTTTGCGCATACGCCTGACGCCACCCACCTGCGTATCGACGCCGTGCCGCTGCCCGGCGACCCGGCGGCCCCGGCGCTGGCGCAGGGCGCGCGCATCGGCCTGCTCGGGATCGAGCTGCCTACGCGCCGGCGCAACCGCATGAACGGGGTCATCGTGGCGCGCGACGAGGGCGGGATGACGGTCGAGGTCGAGCAGAGCTTTGGCAACTGCCCGCGCTATATCCAGTTGCGCGACGTGAGCCTGGCCGAGCCGGCGCCCGCGCCGCCCGCCTGGCACGGCGACGCGCTGGACGAGCAGGCGGTGGCCTGGCTGCGCGGTGCCGATACCCTGTTCATCGCCACCAGCCACACCGCATCGCCGCAGGACGAGGGCGAGCACACCGGCGGCGCCGATGTCTCGCACCGCGGCGGCAAGCCTGGCTTTATCCGCGTCGACGAGGCCGGCACGCTGACATTCCCGGACTTCAACGGCAACAACTTCTTCAATACGGTCGGCAACCTGCTGGCCAATCCGCGAGCCGGGATCGTGGTGCCGGATTTCGTCGATGGCTCGCTGCTGCATGTGGGCGGGCGCGCCGAGGTGATCTGGGAGGGCGATGAACTGGCGTCATACGCCGGCGCCGAACGGCTGGTGCGGCTGCATGTCGAGCGCGTGGTGCGGCGTGCGGCGGTATTGCCGCTGCGTTTCGGTTTTCGCGAATACTCGCCGGTGCTGGCGGACACGGGCGCGTGGCCGGTGCGTTGAGTCCGGTAGTCCGGGAGATTGTCATAAAAATGACATCAAAAAGTCACAAAAGAGTCACAATGGCGGCTGGCGATTGTCCGTAGCACCCGGAACCAGGGCGCTGGCGGGCAGCCCTGTATCAAGGAGAAATCAACCGTGGACAAGACGAAGAACAAGCCGCAAGCCCGCCGGGACATCCTGAAACACGCACTGCTGGCCCTGGCCGCCGCGCCGCTGGCGCTGGCGGCGGGGGCCGCGCAGGCGGCCTGGCCGGAAAAGCCGATCCGGCTGGTGGTGGCATTCCCGCCCGGCGGCCCGGTCGACACGCACGCGCGCCTGCTGGCCGAAAAGCTGCAGCCGATCCTGGGCCAGACCATCGTGATCGACTACAAGGCCGGCGCCGCCGGCAATATCGGCTCGGACAACGTCGCCAAGTCCGCGCCCGACGGCTACACGCTGCTGCTGGCCAACACCGGGCAGATGGCCATCAACAACTCGCTCTATCGCAAGCTGCCCTACAGCATGCCGAAGGACTTCGCGCCGGTGGCACGCACGGCGCTGATCCCGCTGGTGATGGTGGTCAACAACAACGTGCCGGCGCGCGACCTGAAGGCGTTCATCAGCTATGCCAAGGCCAACCCGGGCAAGCTGAACTTTGCCTCGGGCGGCAATGGCGGCATCTCGCACCTGATGCCGGAAATGTTCAAGCAGGCTTCGGGCACGTTCATCGTCCATATCCCGTACAAGGGCAGCTCGCCGGCGCTGACCGACGTGATGGGCGGCCAGGCGCAGATGATGGCCGACTCGATCCCGCTGTTCACGCAGTACATCAAGGCGGGCAAGGTGCGTGCGCTGGCGGTGACCTCGCCGCAGCGCTCTCCCGCGCTGCCGGATGTGCCGACGATGCAGGAAGCCGGGCTGAAGGGCTTCGAGGTGGTTGGCTTCTACGGCATGCTGGCGCCGGCGGGCACGCCCAGGGACGTGGTCTCACGCCTGTCCGGTGCCTTGCGCACGGTGCTGGCCGACCCCGACACCAAGGCGAAGCTCGAGCAGCAGGGTGCCGAGCCCGCGTGGCAGTCGCCGGAGGCATTTGCCGCCACGATCACGGCCGAGCAGAAGCGCTGGGGGCAGGCAGTGAAGGCGTCGGGCGCAAGTATCGACTGAGCCGGGCTGGTACCCGCGGGTGCCGTGGCTCAGCTGCGGCCCCGATATTTCAGGCTGGCGCAGTGGCCGACGAGCGCGGTGATGCAGCAGGCATCGCCGCGCCATTCGCCGCCGATGACGATGCCGTCCTGGCCGGTCACCAGCTTGCGCTGGCATTGGCCCGGCACCGGCGTGCGCTCCATGCCGGCATCGCGCGGGCCGCTGCCCGGGGCGCGCGCGGGCGCAACCGAATCGTTCCAGACATAGGCCGTGCCGGAGGGCAGGGCCTGCACCGCTTGCGGCGGACCCCACTGGCGCTTCGCCTCATCGACGGGGACGTTTTTCCAGGAATCGAAGACGTCCTGCATGGCGCTGGCCTCCAGGCCGGCGCAGGCACCGGTGATGGCAGCCGCCCACAAGACGGCCAGGCTTGCACGCACGCTGACGGCGCCGCGGGCCGTTTCGGCCGGAAGGATTGGGTTGGCTGGCATGTAGGCTCCGCATCGGCGCAGCCGGCTGCAAGGGCCGGCCTGTGCAGGCTAGCGGAGCCGCGTGCCTCGCTGCAAGCGTGCTCTGCGCGATGACGCACAGAGCGTGGCCGGCTTCAGTCGGAGAACAGGCCCAAGGGGTGCTGTGCGGCAGCCGGCGGCGCCTTGCGGGCGGTCTGCCCGCCCGGGATGCGTGCCGGGCGTGGCGCCTCGGCGGGGGCCTCGGGGGCGGTCAGCGTGAACGGCCTGTGCACGGACAGCGGCACCGCCTGCGGCATCCATTGCGCCAGCCGCGGCGCGAGGATCTGGTATGTATCGAGGTCGAAATGCGCTGGTGCTGCCGCCAGCGCCTGCGCTTCTTCCAGTGTGGCTGCGCAGCCCAGGTAGCACCAGTCGTCGGCGACATGCCACCAGGTGCGTCCGTCGTGCTGCTCGCGCCAGGCGGCCGGGCCATCGAAGGGCCAGGGTATCAGCGCGATCGGCGCCAGCGCGGCGGCCAGCCGGGCGCGGTGCGCGCCCGACGGCTCGGCGCCGACGCAGGCACCGGCGCAGCGATGGACCTGGCGCGCAAAGCAGGGGCTGCCACGGCGGGTGGTTTTCTCCAGCGACAGCGTTGCCAGGCACAGGCCGTGTTCCTGCGCCAGTGCGCGCAAGCGAGCCTCGGCCGCGCCGCGGCTGCCGAACACGCCGAACAGGTCTCGATGCCGGCAGAAATCCGTATCTCGATCCGAGCGCAGGCGTGGCACCGGCAACTGCTGCGGCAGTTCCCAGGCATAGAGCCGGGCATTGCAGCGCAGCAGCTGGTTGTGCACCGGCTGCATCGCCTTGACCAGCCGGGCTTCCAGCAGCAGCGCGCCGGTCTCGCCGCCGGTCTCGCGCCATTCCACACGGCGTACCAGCCGGGCCAGCCGCATGTCCTTGCCGTACCGGTAGTCGCCGGAGAAGTGGGCGCCGATCCGTTGGCGCAGGTGCACGCTCTTGCCGACATAGAGTGGCACGTCCTGGTCGCCGTAGAAGATATAGACACCGGGCGCCGCCGGCACGTCTTCCAGCGCGGTTTCGTCCAGGCCGGCCGGCAGGCTGGCCCGCCGCACCAGCGTGCGCACGGCTGATTCCACCAGGTCGACGGAATACGTGGCATGGATCTTCTGCCAGAACTGCCACAGCAGCTCGGCATCGGCCAGCGCGCGGTGGCGGCCCTTGGGCGTCAGGCCGAAGCGCGCGATCAGCGCATCCAGGCCGTGGCGTTCCACGGACGGGAACAGCGAGCGCGACAGTCTTACCGTGCACAGCACGTCGGCCCGGAAGGTCACGCCGGCACGCCGGAAGGCGTTCTTCAGGAAGCCATAGTCGAAGCGCGCGTTGTGCGCCACGAACAAGCGGCCTTGCAGGCGTTCTGCAAGCGATTCCGCCAGTGACTCGAAGCTCGGCTGGCCGCGCACCATCTCTTCGGTAATGCCAGTCATGCGCTGGATGAACGGCGGGATCGACATGCCGGGGTCGAGCAGGGTGTCCCATTCAATGATGCCGTCCGGGCCGACTTCGACCACGCCGATCTCGGTAATGCGGTCGCGCTGGGCGTCCGCGCCGGTGGTCTCCAGGTCGACAAAGACAATAGGGCGCGACAGCGCCGCGGCGAGAGCTTGGGCGTCGAGCAGGCGCGCCCCTTCCGATGGCAGGTGCGACGGCAGGTAGGTAGGCATGTCAGGCATCTGCCGATTCTAAGGGGGCGCTGATGGTGGCACGAAGAAGTTTTCAAAAACCCCTTGCCAACCCCGCTGCGGTCACTTAATATTCGCCCCCTCGCAACACAACGCAGCGCTGCAAAGCAGACGCAGCAAGGGTTGCGGGGTCGACCGGGATGGTTGGCGCAGCGAAGTTGGCGCGCTGGCCGCAGCAAAAAAAGATGCTGAAACGGTTGACGAAACGAGGAAAGCTCTGCATAATCTCATTTCTCTGCTGCAGACAACGCAGCGGCGCTGAACGGCAAAGCCGGCGGCGAAGTTCTTTAACAACCAAACAACCGATAAGTGTGGGCGCTGGGTAGCGGACGCCACTGTCTTCGGACAGTGTTGCTTCACAAGTTATACAGTGCTCGCACAGCAAAACGTGACTGGGTCTTCGGATCTGGTCAGTCAGTTTTCTGAGAGTGAGCGACCGCTCGAAAGAGCGAGGGAGCCGCGAGGCTTCCACAC
>NZ_JBYSZI010000017.1:0-105415 GCF_058787075.1 Cupriavidus sp. FW305-46 | reverse complement strand
CCCCAACGCCGCGCAACCCATGCGCGGCACCCCCTCTTTGCTGTCTCCGGCCACCTGACGCGGGTGGTGTTCGCGGCCCCCTCCTCCCCGGTACCTTAGCGCCATACCAGTGGCCGCATACCTTGGCCGAGGCAACCTCCCGCAGACCGATATCCGGAGTCACCCAATGGAAATCAACCGCACCATCTATCGTGACGACCACGAGATGTTCCGTACCACCGTACGCCGCTTCCTGGAACGCGAATGCCTGCCCAGGCAAGCCGAATGGGACAAGGCCGGCAAGGTCGACCGCGAGACCTGGCTCAAGGCCGGCCGCGAAGGCCTGCTGTGCGTGACGCTGCCGACCGAGTACGGCGGCGGCGGCGGTGACTTCGGCCACTGCGCGGTGTTCGCCGAGGAATACGCCCGCGTCGGCCTGAGCGGCGTCGGCTTCGGCGTGCACTCGGACATCATCGCGCCATACATCGCCCGCCTCGGCAATGAAGAGCAGAAGCAACGCTGGCTGCCCAAGGTCTGCTCCGGCGAATACATCCTGGCCATCGGCATGACCGAGCCGGGCACCGGCAGCGACCTCAAGGCGATCCGCACCACCGCTACCCGCGACGGTGACGAATACGTGATCAACGGCAGCAAGACCTTCATCAGCAACGGGCTCAACGCCGACCTGATCATCATGGTCTGCAAGACCGACCCCGCCGCCGGCGCGCGCGGCGTCAGCCTGATCGTGGTGGAAGCCGACCGCGAAGGCTTCCGCCGCGGCCGCAAGCTGGACAAGGTCGGCCAGCACGCGCAGGACACCGCCGAGCTGTTCTTCGACAACGTGCGCGTGCCGGTGGCCAACCTGCTGGGCGAGGAAGGCAAGGGCTTTGCCTACCTGATGACCGAGCTGCCGCAGGAGCGGCTGTCGATCGCCGTCAGCGCCGCCGCCAAGCTGGAGGTCTGCCTGGAGCACACGCTGGCCTACGTCAAGGACCGCAAAGCCTTCAACCAGACCGTGTGGGACTTCCAGAACACCAAGTTCAAGCTGGCCGACATCAAGACGCAGGCCATCTCCGTGCGCCTGATGATCGACCACTACATCGGCGAGCACGTCCGCCGCCGGCTGACGCTGGAAGAAGCCGCCATCGCCAAGCTGCATTCGACCGAAGTGCTGGGCATCGCGCTGGATCAGATGGTGCAGTTGCACGGTGGCTACGGCTACATGATGGAGTACCCGGTGGCGCGCGCCTTTGCCGACATGCGCGTGACCCGCATCTACGGCGGCACCAGCGAAGTGATGCGCGAACTAATCGCCCGCAAGCTGTAAGCACCGCCCACCCACAGACATTCTTCGGAGCACACACATGACTCGCAAGGTATTCGTCGCCGGCGCCGGCATGATCCCGTTCAAGAAGCCGGGCAGCAGCGACACCTATGACGTGATGGGCGCAACGGCCGTGCGCCAGGCGCTGGAAGACGCCGGCCTCGGCTATGAGGACGTGCAGCAGGCCTACGCCGGCTACGTGTATGGCGATTCGACCTGCGGCCAGAAGGCGCTGTACCAGGTCGGCATGACCGGCATCCCCGTCATCAACGTGAACAACAACTGCGCCACCGGCTCGTCGGCGCTGTTCCTGGCGCGCCAGGCGGTGCAGAGCGGCGCGGTGGACTGCGCGCTCGCCGTCGGCTTCGAGTTCATGCAGCCCGGCGCGCTCAAGTCGCGCTGGGACGACCGCGCCCCAGCGCTGGAGCACGCCCTCAACCTGGTGGACGACCTCGTCGACCGCAAGGACCTGCCCAATGCCATCCGCCAGTTCTCCGGCGCCGGCAAGGCCCATATGGACAAATACGGCACCAGGCTGGAAACCTTCGCCAGGATTCGCGCCAAGGCCAGCCGCCACGCCGCCAACAACCCGCTGGCCGTGTTCCGCAACGTGCTGACCACCGAGGACGTGCTGGCCGCGCCGGCACTGTGGGAAGGCGTGCTGACGCGCCTGATGGCCTGCCCGCCGACCTGCGGCGCAGCCGCCGCCATCGTGGTGTCGGAGGAATTCGCCCGCAAGAAGGGCCTGAAGACCGACGTGCTGATCGCCGGCCAGGCGCTGACCACCGACCGCCCCAGCACCTACGACGCTCGCGACATGATCCGCGTGGTCGGCTTCGACATGACGCGCGAAGGCGCGCAGCAGGTGTATGAGCAGGCCGGTGTCGGCCCGCAGGACATCGACGTGATCGAGCTGCACGACTGCTTCGCGCAGAACGAGCTGCTGACCTATGAAGGCCTCGGCCTGTGCCCGGAAGGCGGCGCCGAGAAGCTGGTCAACGACGGCGACAACACCTATGGCGGCAAGTGGGTGGTCAACCCGTCGGGCGGCCTGCTGTCCAAGGGCCATCCGCTGGGCGCCACCGGCCTGGCGCAATGCTACGAGATGGTCCGGCAGCTGCGCGGCACCGCCGACCAGCGCCAGGTCGAAGGCGCACGCCTGGCCCTGACGCATAACCTCGGCCTGGGCGGCGCCTGCGTGGTCACGCTGTACCAGAAGCACGCCTGAGTACACACACACACAGGAGCCCATCCATGATCGACAAGAAACATATCGGCCGGGTGATTGCGGACTTCCGCACCTCCGCGCCGGCCAGCCAGCTGCGCTTTTTCGCCAAGGCCACCGGCCAGACCGATCCGGTCTATATCGACGAGGCCGCCGCGCGCGACGCCGGCCACCCGGGCCTGCCGCTGCCGCCGACCTTCCTGTTTTCGCTGGAACTGGTCAACCCGCCAACTGGCTGGCGCGACGAGCTCGGCATCAAGGTCGAGCGCATCCTGCACGGCGAGCAGTCCTTCACCTACCACCGCATGGCGTATGCCGGCGACACGTTGCACTTCAAGACCACCATCACCGACATCTACGACAAGAAGGGCGGCGCACTGGATTTCGTCGTGCGCGAGACGCGCGTGACCAACCAGAATGGCGAGCACGTGGCAGACCTGCGCGGCGTGCTGGTCCAACGCAACGGCTGAACCGGAGACATCGAATGAGCAACCTGAGCTTTGACCAGATCCAGGTCGGCGACACCCTGCCCCCGCTGACGCTGGAGCCGATCAACCGCACCACGCTGGCGCTGTTTGCCGGCGCCTCGAACGATCACAACGCCATCCACATCGACACCGACTTCGCCCGCAAGGCCGGCATGCCCGACGTGTTCGCGCACGGCATGTTGTCGATGGCCTACCTGGGCCGCCTGCTGACGCTGTGGGTGGACCAGCGCCAGCTGCGCCAGTTCGGCGTGCGCTTTGTCGGCATCACCCACCTGGGCCATCGCATCACCTGCACCGGCCGCGTGGTGGAGAAGCTGGAAGTCGACGGCGAGAAGCGCGTCAAGCTGGAAATCCAGACCGCCAACCAGTATGGCGAAAGCAAGATCCTCGGCGACGCCGTCGTCGCACTGTAAATCTCAATCGAGCGCAACGTCGCACACAAAGGAGTCAAGCATGGGAGCACTTGAAGGCAAGGTGGCACTGGTCACCGGTTCGGGCCGCGGCATCGGCAACGCCATCGCCATGCGTCTGGCACGCGAAGGCGCGCGCCTGGTCATCAATGACCTGGACGCCGAGCCGGCGCAACAGACCGTCGAGGAACTGAAGGCAATGGGCGTTGAAGCCGTAGCCTGCGTGGGCAATGTGTCCGCACCGGACTTTGCCGACCGCTTCATCAACACCGCGATGAGCAACTTCAAGAGCATCGACATCATCGTCAACAACGCCGGCTTTACCTGGGACGACGTGGTGCAGAAGATGAGCGACGAGCAGTGGTACGCCATCCTGGACTGCCACATGACCGCGCCGTTCCGCATCCTGCGCGCCGCTTATCCGCACATCAAGGCACTGGCCGCCGCCGACAAGGAAGCCGGCCGCGAGGTGTACCGCAAGATCGTCAATATCTCGTCGACCTCGGGCCTGAACGGCAATGCCGGCCAGATCAACTACTCCGGCGCCAAGGCCGGCGTGATCGGCATGACCCGCGCCATGGCGCGCGAGTGGGGCCGCTTCAACGTCAACGTGAATGCGGTGGCGTTCGGGCTGATCCACACCCGCATGACCTCGGCCGACGCCAAGGCCGGCGCCACGGTCAATATCGAAGGCCGTGAAATCCGCGTCGGGCTGAATCCCGAGATGCTGAAGTCGCACGCCCAGCGCAATCCGCTTGGCCGCGGGGGCACCCCGGAAGAAGCCGCGGGCGGCGTGTACCTGTTCTGCTCGCCGGATTCCAACTACATCACCGGCCAGGTGATCGCGGTCGCCGGCAACGTGCAGTAAATCCAGCCGCACCGGAACGGGGGCTCGCATTGGCGAGCCCCCGTTTTCTTTTGTGCTTCGCGGGCAGCGTGCCTGCGCCGCGCCTCGCTTGAACGCGTCCCGCTTTCATGCTGAAACGCATTCCAAGTCAATAGGGGCTCTCCTCCTGCCATCAACCGTGCGGCATTGCAACACCCGGCCCCCGATTCACTCCTTTTAGGAGGGGGCCTGACACCACGCGCAAAGGTCTAATGGAACAGAGCCGGGCGTAGCAACCGGCCAGCGCCTTCCATAAAAAACCGACAGGAGACGACTTAGCATGAAGAAATCGATAATCACGCTGGCTGTACTGGGCGCGGCTGCAGGCAGCGCCAATGCACAGTCCGGCGTGACGCTGTATGGGGTCATCGACGGATCGATCGAGTATGTCAACCGCGTGGCCGCATCCGCCGCCACGCCCACGCAGGGCGGCAAGCGCATCGGCATGCCGCAGATCGGCGGCCTGTCCGCCTCGCGCTGGGGCCTGCGCGGCGTGGAAGACCTTGGCGCCGGCAACCAGGCGCTGTTCGTGCTGGAAAGCGGCTTCCAGTGGGACAGCGGCAACCTGCAGAGCGCGCCGCTGTTCAATCGCCAGTCCTATGTCGGGCTGCAGAACAAGAGCATCGGCAAGCTGACCTTCGGGCGCCAGTACACGTCGTTCTTCGACGGCATGGCCAACTTCGCGCCGATGCGCTTTGCCGCCACCTATGAGCCGGGCATCTGGTGGATGGGCCTGAACTACCGCGAAGACAACATGGTCAAGTACACCGGCCAGTTCGGTCCGCTGCAGGCGGCGGCGCACTTCTCGTTCGGCGCCGGCGTGGCGGTGCAGAATGCCGCCATCCTGCTGGCCAACGGCGGCGCGGGCGAGGTGCCGGGGCACTTCAGCGACAACATCGCCTATGGCGGCTCGCTGATGTACCTGAACAGCAGCGGCTTCGGCGCCTCGATCGGTGCCGACGTCTGGCGCCCTGCCGCGGTCACCGGCCAGCCCGGGACCATGACCAAGCTGGGCGCGGCGGCGCTGTATAACACCGGCCCATTCAAGTTCACGCTCGGTTACCGCTACAACAAGGCAGAGTTCGCCAGCGGCGACACGCTGCTGCGCGACGACTACTGGTGGGCCGGCGTCAATTACCAGGCCACGCCCGCGCTGGGCCTGTCGCTGGCCTACTACTACGCCGACGTGAAGGGCGCGCGCGCCACCGCCACGGCCGCCGAAACCAACCCGTCCAACCTGCAGCAGGTCAGCTTCATCGCCGACTATAACTTCAGCAAGCGCACCGACGTGTACCTGTCGGCCGGCTATGCGCGCAACGGCGGCCTGAGCTTCGACGGCGCGGCCACCGCCTTTGCCTTCAGGTACCCGACCATGGCCGGGCAAAAGAGCATGGTGGGCGTGACCGTGGGGATCCGGCAGATCTTCTGATGCCGGAACGGGGCGAGCCGCAAGGCTCCCCCCCGTTGCTGCAGCAGGCGCCTAGCGGCCGCCCGCCGCGATGCTGCCGAAGTGGCCGCTGCTGAAGTCGCGGAAGGCATCGGCGATCTGCTCTTCAGTGTTCATCACGAACGGGCCATGGCCGACGATCGGCTCGTCGATCGGCTCGCCGCTGAGCAGCAGCACCACCGCGTCGGTGCTGGCTTCGATGTTCACATCCTCGCCGGCACCGTCCAGCACCACCATCTCGGCATCCCGCACCGTCGCCTCCGCGTTGACGGTGATCTTGCCGCGCAGCACCACCAGCGCGGTATGCCAGCCCTCCGGCAGCGCCAGCCGCGTGCTGGCCCCCTGGTTCAGGCGCATATCCCACACATGCATCGGCGTGAAGGTGCGCGCCGGACCGGCCTTGCCCGCGTACTCGCCGGCGATCACGCGCGCCGTGCCGGCGCCATCGGGCATCGGCACCACCGGGATATCGCGGTCGACGATGGCCTGGTAGCCGGGCGTGGTCATCTTGTCGCGCGCCGGCAGGTTGACCCACAGCTGCACCATTTCCAGCGCGCCGCCGCTTTGCGTAAAGGCCGGCGAGTGGAATTCCTCATGCAGGATGCCGGCGCCCGCCGTCATCCACTGCACGTCGCCGGGACCGATCACGCCGCCCTGCCCGGTCGAGTCGCGATGCGCGACCTCGCCCTTGTAGACGATGGTCACGGTCTCGAAACCGCGGTGCGGATGCTGGCCAACCCCGCGCGGGCGCTGCGTCGGCGTGAAATCGGCCGGCCCGGCGTAGTCCAGCAGCAGAAACGGGCTCAGCTGCTTGCCGTGGCTCATGTAAGAAAACATCGAGCGCACCGGAAAGCCATCGCCGACCCAGTGCTGACGCGGTGCGCTGTAGACACCCAGAATGCGCTTCATGTCTGATCTCCGAGTATGCCGACCGATAGTGGCAGGCAATGATCCATGGAGCAATGATAGGTGGCGCAGACGATGCGCGGTAGGCGGTGGGATTGCGATGCAGTGTCCTGCGGCTGGAACGATGCCCGGCCGCCCCCCCGTCAGAAGCGGTAGCGCACGTAGCCCATGCTGAAGTTGGTGCCGGGATTGGGGTGCTTGATGCCGGCATTGGACAGGTGCTGGAAGCGGTAGCCGATGGCGAGCCGCTGCGCCTTGCCGAAGGCAATGCCCACGCCAACCATGTCGGAAAACTGGAAAGCCGAGCCCATGCGATGGCCGTCGGCGATCTCGGTATGGCTGAGCACGCGCAAACCCACTGAGGCTTCAACAAACGGCGTCGCGTATTCGCCCGCATAGCTGAGCCGGAAGATCGGTGACACGCCGAACTCCGTCAACTGGCTCGACGGCCGGGACGACAGCGCCCGCCAGTTCGCGACATTGACCTCGCCGTCCAGGGACAGCGCAAGGCGGCTGGACCACTGCCACTGCACGATATCGTCCCAGCGCGCGGCCACTTCGTATTTTTCAACACCGTGGCGGTTGTCGCGGCCATAGCCGCCCTGCATCGAGAAAGTTGCCGCGTCGGCTGCGGCCGGCAGCGCGCACAGCCAGGCCGCAAAGGGAACGGCGGCAGCAAGGTGCGCCAGCCGGCTTGATGAGATTGCCTTCTTCACTGACATCCGCGGATTTCGGGCAGCGTCGGCGTGTATCGCGGCGCTGCCACTTTGTTCTGATCACGGCGCTCGAAGATAGCAGCCCTTCAGATTTGCGGAAGCCTGCCAGAAGCAAACACAGTGTTCCAATGCCGGAACAATGCGCAGTCACGGCTAAAGAATTGGCAAAGCCACGCACAATTGTCGAAACTTGGTAGTACGCGGCGGTCACAGGGCCGCCCACCAGCGGAAGGAAGCCATCATGCGCGCCTGCCGACAAGCCCGCCCTGCCGCCAAAGCCGCCGCAGTCTGGCTGCTGGTGGCGGCCATGGCCACCGCGGCCTGGCTGCTGCCGCGCCTCGCGCAGCCGCCGCAATACCATCGTTATGCCGACCCTTACGTCTGCTTCGGCGCGCCCCACTGCCTCGACATCGGCTCCAATCTGCTGTTCCTGCTCGCGGGCGCGGCCGGCCTGCGCTATCTGGGCACCACGGCCGCCAGCCGCGCCTTTATCGCGCCAGCGGAGGCCTGGCCTTACCGGCTGCTTTTCTTCGCCGTCTTCCTGGTGGGCCTGGGCTCCGCCTATTACCACCTTGCACCGGACAACCAGCGGCTGGTATGGGACAGGGCCCCGCTTGCGTTCGCGCTGATGTGCTGGCTGGGCGCCAATGTGTGCGAGCGGGTCAGCCTCAGGGCCGGCTTGCGGCTGCTGCCGCTGCTGCTGATCGCGGGGCCGGCCAGCGTCGGCTACTGGGCCTGGAGCGAAACCCGCGGCATCGGCGACCTGCGTCCTTACCTGCTGGTTCAGGCATGGGCCATGCTGGTGGTGCCGCTGCTGCTCTGCCTCTATGCGCCGCGCTACACTGGCGACCGGGAGGTGCTGGCCATCACCGGCTGCTATGTGCTGGCCCTGGCTTGCGATGTGCTGGACCACCAGGTCGCCGCGCTCACCGGGCTGGTCAGCGGGCACACGCTCAAGCACGTGTTCGCGGCACTGGCCGTCTATGGCGTCCTGCTTCGGCTGAAGCGGCGCCGCATCGTGGAGGAAGGAACATGACCGTGCCCCAACCGGGTAGCCACGCTCGCGCGCCCCGCATGCCCTCTGCCCTGGGCGTCGATGTACGGCCACGCGAAGTGTGGGCATGGGCCATGTACGACTTTGCCAACTCCGGCTACACCACGGTGGTCATCACCGCGCTGTTCAATGCCTACTTCGTCGCCGTGGTGGCCGGCAATGCGCCCTGGGCCACGCTGGCGTGGACCGCGGCGCTTTCGCTCTCCTATGCGCTGGTGGTGCTCAGCGCGCCGCTGGTCGGTGCCTACGCCGACCTGCGCGCAGCCAAGAAGCCGCTGCTTGCGGTGACGACGGCGGGTTGCGTGGTGTTCACCGCCCTGCTCTATTTTGCGCAGCCCGGCACCCTTGGCCTGGCCATCCTGTGCGTGGTCCTGTCCAACTTCTTCTTCGGCAGCGGCGAAAACCTGATCGCGGCCTTCCTGCCGTCGCTCTCCACCTCCCGCGCCCTGGGCAGGGTATCGGGATGGGGCTGGAGCCTTGGCTATATCGGTGGCCTGGTCACGCTGGGCGCATGCCTGCTCTATGTCAACTGGGCCAGCGCACGCGGCCACGTCGCCAGCCAGTTCGTTCCCGTCACCATGCTGATCACGGCGGCCATCTTTGCCCTGGCGAGCCTGCCGACCTTCCTGCTGCTGCGCGACCGCGGCGCGCCACGGATCGCTGCGTCCGCGCCGGCTGGCGAACCGGTCCGCGGCACGGCCTGGGCCAGGGTATGGCAACGCCTGGGCCAGCTGCGCCAGTTCAGGGACCTGCGCCGCTTCCTGCTGTGCACCCTGTTCTACCAGGCCGGCATCCAGGCGGTGATCACGCTGACCGCAATCTACGCCAACCAGGCCATGGGCTTCACCATGCAGCAGACCCTGATCCTGGTGCTGGTGGTCAACCTGACGGCGGCGGCCGGCGCCTTCCTGTTCGGCCCGGTGCAGGACCGCATCGGACACGTGCGCGCCATTGCCCTGACGCTGCTGGGCTGGATCCTGACCATCCTGCTGGCGCACGCCGCGCGCGAAGCGCCGCTGTTCTGGCTTGCCGCCAACGTGGCCGGCCTGTGCCTGGGCGCCGCCCAGTCCGCGGGACGGGCCATGGTGGGGCTGCTGGCCCCGCCCTCGCGCGCGGCCGAGTTCTTCGGTCTGTGGGGCCTGGCGGTCAAGCTGGCCTCGATCGCCGGGCCGCTGACCTATGGCATGGCAAGCTGGCTGACGGGCGGCGATCACCGGCAGGCGCTGCTGGTCACCGGCAGCTACTTCGTGGTCGGGCTGGGCCTGCTGTGCGGGGTCAACACCGTGCGGGGCCGGCGGACTGCCTTGCGCGCCGAGCGCATGGTCAGGCTCGAGACCGGGTACGGCGCCGCCACTGCCAGCCCTGCTTGCCATTAGCAGCGCGGATGATAGGCTAATGAAACTGCCCTTTGGCGATTGGATCGCCCTTTCGGCTTCCGGACGCTGAAACTCTGGCGACAGCCCATGCCAGCAAACCTCACCCCAGAGTACAAGCAGGCCGAACAAGCCTATCGGCAGGCACGCCAGCCGCGCGAGCAGCTCGAATGCCTGAAGGAAATGCTCCGTGTCATCCCGAAACACAAAGGGACGGAGCATCTGCAGGCCGATATCAAGTCGCGGATCAGGGAACTCACCCAGGCATCTGCGGGCCACGGGAAGGGCGCGCACAGAGGGCCGGCACATGCGGTGCATCCCGAAGGCGCGGCCCAGCTCTGCCTGATCGGCCCGCCCGGCGCGGGAAAATCCAGCCTGCACGCGAGGCTGACAGGATCGGGCAGCGGGGCCGGGCCCTACCCCCACTCTACGCAGGTGCCGGTCCCCGCCATGTTGCCGCTCGACGACATTGCTTTTCAGCTGGTGGATCTGCCACCGGTATCCGTCGACTTCATGCAACCCGGGCTCACTGACATGTTGCGCGCGACAGACGGCGTACTGCTGGTGGTCGACCTGAGCGCGCCAGACTGTACAGAACAGTTGGCATTGATTCTGCGGCGGCTCGCCGAGGCGAAGATCATCCTGTCGGAGCGCTGGCCGGGTCAGGCCGACAGCCCTGGGACGACGGCGGAACCGGTGGCTGACCCGTTCAGTGTTCACCTCCCCGCGCTGCTGCTGGCCAACAAGACTGATCTCGCCAACCCGGAAGACGCGGCCGTGCTCGAAGACCTGCTCGGTGTACGCTTTCCGGCGCTCGCAACCTCGGCAACCGACGGGCGCGGACTGGCCGCGGTCGGTCCGTTCCTTTTCAAGGCCCTGGGGATCGTGCGTGTCTACACCAAGGCACCCGGGAAACCCGTCGACCAGCGTCGGCCTTTTACGATGCGCCGCGGCGACACCGTGCTCGATGTCGCCTTGCGCGTGCACCCCGATCTCGCGCGTACATTCAAGTTCGCCCGCATCTGGGGCAGTGGCAAGTTCAGCGGCCAGCAGGTGGGCGCCGATCATCCGGTAGCCGATCATGACGTGGTGGAACTGCATTCGCAGGCGCATGGCTGACCAAAGCCATGGCGCGAGCGCCGATGGCATAGACTGAAAGACCTGCGGCCGGTTGTTCCCGCATGACTGCCGTGCCGGTTTGTGGAGCAATTTCTTGCACGGAGGTATGCCATGACTACATACGTCATCCTCAGCCGTCTCGCTCCTGATGCGTTCACGGATCCCAGGGACATGAAGCAGCTCGCCGCCACGGTGGCCGAGAAAATCAAGGCCGAATGCCCTGCCGTCACCTGGAAGGACAGCTATCTGACACTCGGGCGCTTTGACGTGGTGGACATTGTCGAGACGGACGACCTGAAGCAGCTCGAGCGTGCGGCGTTGATCATCCGCGGCTATGGACACGCCGCGACCGAGACGCTGCAAGCAACGCCGTGGGACGAGTTCATCGCGGCCCTGTAGCGCCGATCGACGGACCAGGCCGCGCACGCGGCGGCGCAGCCAGATTCAGGTTGACCTGACCGTCGGCTACCCTATACTGAAAGTGCTGACTGAGACACGCTTGAGTAAAGCGAAGGTAGGTCGGCGAAACGATCATGTTTCCTGGCTGATCTGCCAGATGAAGCGTGATCGTGCAGGCGACATATGCCTGCAAGTCCGAACCGGATCATAAGTTGCTGACCCGGTTCGGACGCACCCCGATTGAAGCGCTGGGCACCTGCAGAAGGTGCTCTTTTTATTGGTGGCATGGGGCGATGTTGACCACTCGCCTCGCGTGCGCCGCCATCGAGCGATCGGGTAATGCAAAAGTGGACGGATCGGATCAGAGCCGTACCTGATCCGAACTGAAACAAGGAGTCGCATGCGCGCCCGCTCACGCCCTCCGAACGCCGGCTACCGCTGGCTCTGGCAGCTGTCTGCCGCCGGCTGGGGGCACTGCGGCCTGGCCTATGTCAGCGGCGCGCTGCTTGCACCGCGCTGGTGGCCCGCAAGGGAGGCCATGCCCCTGCGGGACCGGTATTCTTCGCGGCGCACGGCGCTGCTGCTGTACACCTTTGCCTATCGTGGCGGTGGGGCACCCGCCAGCGCCATGCCACCGCGCGATGGCTTTACCTGGCGATACCAGTGCTGGTCCCAAGGGGTTGGGGTGGCCTGATGCCGGAAGCCAGCCACGCGCTTGTCGCCGGCACCGACGATGGCCCATGAGCGGACAAAAAAAATGAGGAGGCTTGCCTTGGCTCATGCCGAGCCCAGGCAAGCCTCCCCAAAGCGCTCCCTCGATCGTCAGGGCGCCATCAGCGCTGCAGGTTGCTGCGCTCGGTCGGCGTCAACTGGCTCAACTGCGCCTCGCTCAACGCCATCTGCCCCAATACCTGCACCGGCCCCTTCGGATCGTAGCTGGCCGGCGCCGCGCTCGCGCCTTCGCGCGGGCGCGGCGTGCCTTCGGCCGGCTCGGTGCCGGTGCCCAGCACCCGCACCGTAAACACCGACGGCAGTGCCTGGCGCGCCGCAGCCCGGTCGCGCTGCACCGCGTCCTGCGCGGCGCTGGCTGCCTGAGAGGCGGCGGCGCTGGCATTGGTCAGGGCGCCGACGTTGACCGCCGCCACCACCGGGATGCCGGTCGACTTGCCCTGCACCTGGATGTTCTCGGCATTGACCACCCGCAGCGCGGCCAGGTTGACGTTGCCCGATACCCGGATGCCGGCCTCGCCCGCGTCGATGGTGCCCAGCGGTGCGATCAGGTCGATGTCGCCGGGCGGAACCTCGGCAATCGGGTTGAGCGTGGCGATGCCAGCGCCGGTGTTCGGCGTGGTCGGCGACAGCGTGACCAGGCCCATCTCGTCGTACACGCGGCGCTGCGGCGTGTAGACCACGGTGGACTTGGAGCCGCGCCCGGCGTTGATGTCGCCCTGCGCCGACCAGCCCAGGATATTGCCGCCGAAGGTGGTGAAGATGCGGCTCTGGCCCAGCAGGATGCTGTCCTTCGCGTACATCTGCACCTCGCCCGCGCCCTGGGTCAGCATCCCCGAGCCCTCGCCCGGAACGAAGCCGCCGTCCACGCCGACCAGGGTGCGCCCGCCCGGCGTCAGCACGCTGATGTCGCCGCCGAAGTTGGTGTGGATGCCGGCGTCGAGCACATCGTAGAAGGGCACCTCGTAGCTTGGGCTGCCCGCGGCCACCCACTCGGCCTTGGTCAGGTACTTCACGCCCGCCCTGGGACGGGTGGTGAAAATGCCGTCCTGGCTGGTGATGCCGCTCATGTAGTACCGCGCGCTGCTGAACATGGTCAGGTCGCCCCGGTAGTCGCGCTTCTCGCCCTGCTGGTCCTGGCCGGGAATCAGCGTGGCGATGGCCTCGCGGCCGCGCAGGTAGCTGCCGGCGCGCGGGCCGCCGGCATCGTTGTATTCACGGCCCGATGCCTTGAGCTCGGCGAAGTACACGTTGCGCAGGTAGGCGCGCTGCTGCTCGGGCGGCAGGGCCGCAAGGAACTGACGCGCATCCATGGTGGCCGGGTCGAAATGCACACCCAGGCCATTGCTGCCGCCGAAGCGGTCGGTCAGCCAGTTGACCAGATACAGCTGGCTGGCCAGCCCGAACTCGCGCGTCAGATCGCGGTTGGCCGCGCTCTCGCCGCTGGACAGCGCCCCTTGCCGCGCCTGGTCCAGCGTGGCCTGCCGGGCGGCCAGGAAGGCCGGCGCGCCGGCCTCGTTACCGTCATAGCCAAACTCCGTGCGCAGCCAGTCGGCCAGCGTCAGCTTGCCGCCGTAGATGGTCACCGCCTTGCCCGGCTGCCCGGCCAGCGCGCGGCCGGCGTCGGCCTGGTTGGCCGGGTCCAGGTAGCGCGCGGCGAAAGCCTGGAAGCCGAGGCCGTCGAGGCCCCTGGCGCCCACCCCGGCGGCCACAGCGATGCCGGCGCCGCTGGAACGGTCGCCCGGCGTCACATTGGCCACCGCGCCGAGGCTCTTGAGCTCGCCCTTGTCGGCCAGGTAAAGATCGCGCCCGGCGGTCACTTCCAGCAGGCCGGATCCGGCCACGTAGAAACTGCCGCCGCGGACATCGCGGCCGGCCGAGACCACCGAGACATCGTCCGCGTTGTTGTGCACTATCAGGTTGCCGCGCGCGCTGCCGGCCGAGATCCGGGTGGGCCGCAGCGGCGCGTCAGGCTCGCCGCTGTAGAACATACCGAACCAGCCCAGCGCCTCTTCCGGCGCCAGCTCGAAGCTGCCCAGGGGCGTGCCGGCATTGACGATATCGCGCCCGGCGCGGATCGCCACCGGGCCGCTGCCCTCGTACCAGGTTTCGTGGCTGCCCGGCGCGCCATTCAAATTGCCGCGGTAGACGATGGTGCCGGTGCGCAGCCCGACGATATCGCCGTCGCTCGCATAGAAGCGCGCGGGCGGCTGGCCGACGCGTGCGTAGCCGGATGCCGTCGGCGGGGTGAGGCTGAACAGCGGGTAGAGCTGCCCGCTCTCCAACGCCTTCACGAACATCAGGCTGGGCGCCAGCGCCTGCGGGTCGAGGTTGCCGACATTGTGCGCCCCGAACCAGGCCTTGCCCACGACGCCGACAAAGGCCGGGTTGAACGGGCTGGGCAATGCGGTGGGATCGGCGCCGGACTGCGTCACCGCATAGCCGGCGGCATAGATGGAATCGCCCGCCAGCAGTTCGAGCGCGCCGGTGCCCTGCACGGCGAAGCGCGGGCTCACCGGCGACGGCGCCAGCACCAGCCCGAGCGGAGACTGGTCCGGGCGGCCGTTGTTCAACCGGCCCGAACTCGCGTTGCCGTAGTAGAGGCTGCCGCTGGGCGCCGCCGCGCGCAGGATAGCCGGCATCACGAAGCGCCCGTCGGTGGCGCTGTGGTTGCTGCGCGTGCGCTGGTCCATCCAGGCCATCGATGGCGTCAGGTTGCCGCCCGCGCTGAACAGGTCGATGGCGGTTGCCGGCGTCCACAGCGAGAACCAGCTCCAGCCTTCGCCATCGTGGGCGGTGCCGCTGAGCGTGAAGGGGGTGCCGTTGTGGAACTGTGGCACGCGGCCGGGATCGCCCACGCCGCCGAGCGCCAGGTCGCCGCGCGCGTCGATGCGCACGCCGGCGTCGCCCGGCACCAGCACCGGCCCGCCGCCCGCGATCGCCGAGGTCGCGACATAAGGCTGGTAGGCGCGCGACTCCATCGGATCGGCACGGTCGTAGCGCAACTCGATGCCGCCCACCGCGCCGGCTTCGAGGCGCATCGCCCCGCGCAGGTTGACAAAGGTGCTGTTCAGGTCCAGCCGCGGGTTCTGGAAGCGGGTCTCGGGCCGGATTTCGCCACCGGAATCGGGCTGGGCGCGGACTTCCGCCACCGGGTTCAGGCCGCCGCCGATGCGGATGTCCAGGTCGCCGCCGCCGGTCAGCGTCAGCTGGCTGCCATCTGCCGAAACGCGGCCGGTGCTGGCCACGGCCAGGTTCAGGCCCTGGCTGCGCGACAGGAAGCCGGCGCCATTGCCCATGCGCGACTCCAGCATGCCGGCATTGCCGCCGGCTTCCAGCACGAGGTTGCCGCCGCCGAGTGTGCCGATGCCGGTGAAGCCCACCAGGAACGGCGCGGTGCCATGCAGCCCACTGGGGTCCGGAATCGCCTCCACATAGCTGCCGAAGTTGATCCACCACGCCGTGGGCACGCCCTCGCCCGCCGCCGCAGCGCTGCCGGTACCCTGGCGCCACAGCCATCCGCCCACGGCGGAGTTGTCGAAGTTGCCGCGCATCACGCCCAGCGCATCGTCCATGCGTTGCGAACCGGGCTTGGTGCCGATCACATCGCCGCGCACGTCCCCCTGGGCCCGCACCAGCACGTTGCCGCCATGCTCGGGATACCAGGCCCGGTAGAGGCTCTGGCTGCCGCCGTCGATAAAGGGTTCGAGGAAGCCGCCGTGGGCGCCCAGCAGCGTGCCCCCGTAGCCGACCGCGCGGCGCTGGTTGTAGGCGGCGTCGACGCCTGTGGCCTGGGTGCCGGCGGTATAGACGCCGAACGGCGAAGTCATGGTGAAGTCGCCGGCGGCGAGCAGGTCCAGGTCGCCGGTGCCGGTGCGCAGCACGCTGAACAGCTGCTGGCGCGCGGGCGTCATCTTGTCGTCGTATTCGGGCGGCGTGCCGTCGGCCACCTTGACCACGAGCACCCCCATTCCCGCGTTGTTAAATTCGGCCACCGACGCCTCGCCGCCCCAGTCGTCGAGGTTGATCGGCGTGCCCGCGGGCTCGCCAAAAAAGGGTTCGGCGTCCGGCCCCCAGACGTACTGGCCCGGCAAGCCGGTGCCCGGCCTGAGGACCCGTTCCGGCCCGGGGCCGTAGTGCGTATCGGCCAGCAGGATCTGCCCGCGCGTGCTGCGAGGCAGCAGCGCGCGCGTATCGGCCGCCGCCGTGTCGGCGCCGCCCACCAGCCGCATCGACCACGATTGCGAGCCCTCGGCCAGCATCGGCGCCAGCGCCCAGGTGCGGCCCTGGTTGCCGCTGGCATCGGCGGGGCGCAGCAGCACGCTCTGGGCATCGCCCGGCAGTTTCACCACGGTTTCGCTGGGGATCATCGCGCCCTTGCGCAGCGGCAGGTCGCCCGCCAGCACCACGCCGTTGACGGGAATCCAGCCGCCCATATCGTTCACGGCGCCGTCGGGGAACGGCAGCGGCACACCGGCCGGCCAGGTCATTGCGGCCACCCTGGCCGCGCCCGGCAGGCGGTTGCCAGCGTCGAGCTGCATGCCATTCGTGAGCGTGAGCGCCGCGGACAATACCGTGCCGGCGGCGTGGATCACATTGCCCGCCGCATCGCGGATGGCGCCGCCCAGCACCGTGCCGGCCGGCAGCAGCAGGTCCGCCGTGAGCGTGGCGCGCGTGGCCAGCTCGGTGCCGGCGCGCAGGCTCATGGCCTGCATCGGCAAGGCGTAGTTGAGTGCGCGGCCGGGATTGAAGAAGGTGCCGTCGGCAAGCGTGACGGTGCCGTCGACCGGCACCACCACGTCGCCGCCCCAGGGCACGCGGCCCTTGAGCAGCATCCAGCCCTGGTCGTCCGGCGTGACCGGCAGCGCCGCGCCGTCGAAGCCGTCCGACACGCTGCCGAAGACCTTGAGGTCGCCGCCGGCGCGCAGCACCAGCGCGCCCGCCTCGCCCGAGCCGCGCGCGGCGCCTTGTTGCGTATGCGGATTGATGCTGGCGTAGCGGAAGCCCGACAGGTCGATATCGCCGTCAAGATGCAGGTCGCCGTCCGGCGTGGCGCTGACGATCTCGACGCCGGGGCGCAGATGGAAGGCGTCCGCGTAGCGGCGCAGGCCGGCCAGCCTGCGGCCCATCAGGTCGCCGTTGGCCAGCGCGTGGGCCATGAAGCCGACGCTGTCGTCGTGCTTCTCGTTCAGGTAGGCCTGGGTGACGGACTGGTAGCCGCGTCCGTCGGCGGTGCCGCCGGTGACCAGCGGCGCATCGTTGTAGGTATGGAAGGCGTTGACCGTGACCGCGCGCGCGCCGTCGATCCGCACCGTGCCGGCCGCGTCGATGTCGATATCGTTGCCGGTAGCGCCGCCCAGGCGGCGCGCGCTCAGCTCCACCGTGCCCAGCGACTGCGCCGCGCCGTCGGTGCCGGCACGCACATCCATGCGCGCGCCGTCTGCCAGCAGCAGCCGCCCGTGGCCGGCGTTGATGTCGATCACGGCGCGGTTGGGCGCCTCGATCAGCTTGCCGTAGCTGTCCACGCGCAGCACGCGGCCGTGCGCGTCGAGCAGCGCCGCGCCACCGATGGTGACGCCGTCGCGCGCGGCCAGGCGGATGCTGCCGACCTGCTCGCCGCCGGCGTCGACCGTGCCGTTCACCACCAGGCTGCCGCCGTCCACCGAGATGCTGATCTCGCGCGCCTTCAGCTCGTCGCCCACCGTCAGGTCGCCCTGCTTGAGCTGGAAGCTGCGGCTGCCGTGCACCTTGCCCTCGTTCAGGCGCTGGTTGAGCCCGGCGAAGTCGGCGATATGCTGGCCGCGGATATCGGCGCCGCCGGCCGCGAACGGCACCAGCGTGCCGCCGGCATCGTAGTGGCCCGTGCTGGCGCCCGCGATGGCGCCTTGCAGGTCCACCGTGCCGGCGCCGCTGCCCACCGCCACGGCGGTGAGCTTGCCGGCGCGGTTCTCCTGCGCGGACAGGTCGATGCGCGAGCCCGCCGCCTGGCGGATATCGCCGGCCCGGCTTTCCAGCACCACGTCGCCGCCCCAGCTGTACTTGCTGACATCGAAGAAATCGATCCTGCGTCCGGCGAGGTCGAGCTGCGCGCGCTCGCCAAGCAGCACGTCGCCCGTGGCCGACAGCGTGAGCTTGCCGCTGGGCAGCGCCACCGCCGTGTCCAGCGCCACGCTGCGCCCCTCGAGCGCCACCTCGGCGCCCAGCGCCGCCGCCAGTTCCTGGCTGGACAGCGGCGCCGCGGCCGCGCCGGCCGGCGCTGCGACACGGATATCCCCGCCCGCGCGAAGCTTGCTGACCGAGCCGGCCTGGCCGGTCAGGAGCGGCGTGCTGACCTGCAGGTTGCCGCCGCTGTACTGGTAGCCATTGGTGGCCGCATCCCATGCGCCGCGCGCCTGGTAGACCGAGAGCGAGCCCTTCTGGTTGGCCGTGATGCGGTCGCTGGCATTGAGCTCCACCTGGCCGAAGCCGAGCACCAGCCGGTCCATGTCATGGATGGTATCGGGCCGCGAGCCCGGACCGTAGCCGAATTCGATCCGGCGGGCGTCGATGGCAAGACGCCCGCTGCCGGTGCCGGCACCGCCGGCTGCGACCTGGCCTGGCGCGCTATTGGCGCCGTTCCAGACCAGCACGTCGGTGCGGATGCGCGCCTGCGCATCGGCATCGCCCAGGCCATAGATGGCCGGCGAGGTCAGCACCAGCCGCTCCAGCGAGGACTTGCCCGTGGCCGCATCGATGGTGGACAGCTCGATCGAATCGTAGAAGTTGACGGCATCGCGCGCGGTCAGCACCAGGTTTTCCAGCGCCGGCGCGCCCGTGCTGGTGTCGCCGCGCAGCAGCCGGTCCAGCACGCCCTGGTTGAGCGTGAGCCCGGGCGCGAGGGCATTGCGCGCCGCCACCGCGGCCAGCGAGGCCTCGCTGCCGACATTGATGCCGCCAACCGCCAGCGTCAGATTGCGCGTGCCATAGCGCGCCGTGTCGCGCAAGTCGAAGCTCTGGTCGGTGACGGCGGCGATGGTGCCTTCGGAGTACAACTGCGTGGTGCCGTTGCACACGGCTCCGGGCTTGCAGGCGCCGATGTCGATGCGGCCCGGGCCACGGTCCGGATCGTTGGAGGCCGTGGGCGCCAGCACGTCCAGCCAGCCGTTGGATACCGCCAGCACCGAAACCAGCCCGGGCTCGTACACATAGCCATTGGTGGAATCCCAGGCTGCCTTGCCCTGGCCCAGCGTATTGATGCCCGCCCCCTGCTCGATGACGATGCCGCCGTGCTTGTTGCTGGTGACCAGGAACACCTCGCCCGCCCTGAGCACCGCGCCTTCGCGCAGCATGATGTTCCTGCTGTTGCTGGAGAAGACCGCAACGTTGTCGCGCTGCGTGCTGCCGGTGGCGCTGACGGCCACCGCGGGCAGGCCGCCGATGCCCAGGCGGTTCGCGCCGATGGCGTTGAGGTCGTCCGCGCGCAGCGAAATCAGGCTCATCAGGCCGGTGCCGGCCACCGGGGTGGGCGCGGCGCCCGCGGCCAGGATCTCGTAGTTGCCGCTGTCGCTCAGGACCACCGCGCTGCCGCCGTGGCCGCCCTGCGGCGTGCCGTAGTCGGTCGAGCCAGCGAAGCGCAGCGGCGGCGCGTCGCCAAGCTTGCCCTTCGACGTATCGGGAATGAAGTCCAGCCTGAGCGTCTTGGCGTCGCGCTCCAGCATGCTGCGCGGCACGCCGTCGCGCTCGGCCCGGGCCAGGCCGAAATCGGCGTAGCTCATCTCGTTGTATTGCGAATACCGGCGCAGCACATCGGCGGACGTCACCAGCGCCTGTGTCGGCAGGGCGTCGCGGATGCCGGTGTTGACCGTGCCGAGTTGCGCGCCGGTGGCATACGAGCCATTGCGCAGGGCCAACGCCTGGCCTGGCGGCACGGCCTTGCTGCCGATGCCGTTGAGCTCGACGCGGAACGCGCCCGGCAACAGGGCGAAGGTCGAGGGCAGCAGGGTATAAGTGCCGGCGGGCAGGCCCGGCACGCCCGCGCCGATGGTGATCTGCCGGCCGATGGCCGGATCGCTGGCGCCCTTCTCCACCACGATCGGCGCATAGCCTGCCTGCACCCCCGGCACGATGGCATAGACCGGATTGGTGGCCAGCCCCGGCAGCGTGAAGCCGCCCTTGCGCGACACCTGCGCCAGCGGATGCAGGCGCGCGTCGGTGGAGCCGCCCCGGCCCGCCAGGAAGGCGGCGCCCTTGAGCTCGCCGCCGCCGCGCAGGTCGAGCAGCGCATCCTTCTGCACGTCGATGGCGTGGCCCGACAGCACGATGGCTGGCCCCGTGCCCACGCGCTCGAACTCCGCATCCGTGCCGTTGTGCATATAGCTCAGGCCGTCGAGCGAGCCGCCGTATGGCATCACCAGCCCGTTGGCGCTGACCGAGGTCACGCTGCCCGGCAGCAGGTTGACCTGGCCGGTTTCCTCGCCATGCAGCTTGGATCCCACAGAGACGGTGCCCAGCGGGGCCCGCAGCACGCCGCCCTGGTTGACCGTGGGGCCGGCGAGGATCAGGCTGCCGAACACCGAATACGGCATCGCGGGCAGCGCCTCGCCCACGCGCTCGATGGTCAGGCTGCGGGCGGGGTCGAAGCCGCGCGCCGGATTGCCCCATTGATCGATGGTGTTGCGCAGGCCGGCCACGACCTTGCCGCTGTCGTGCATGGCCGGGTAGATCTGCGAGGCAGCGAGCGTCAGGTCACCCGGCTGGTACAGCACCGCGGCGCCGGACAGGCGGATATCCGAGGCGCTGCGCAGCGTCATCCGGTCGAACGCCTCGCGCTCCACCTTGAGCGGGTCGCCGGCGTTGCGGATGATCTCGCCGCGCGCGCCGATGCCGAGCTCGCCCACCAGGTCGAGAAACTGCGCATCCGCGATCAAGCTGGAGCCCTCGGCCACCAGCGGCACGCCCAGCGTGCCGGCGGCCGCGCCCGCATTCTTCGAGCCGCGCACCGGGTTGGGCATGATGGTGTTGTCCGCCTGCCTGCGCGTATCGCCAGCCAGCCGCATATAGGGCGCCGCCAGGCTGACGTGCGTGGCGGGCGCGGCCGGGTCCGCCAGGCCGATGGCGCTGGCGGTCAGGCGCAGGCTCTGGCCCATGGCCAGGTTCACATCGCCCTCGAAGCTGATCAGGCCGTTGGCCAGCAGCGCAAGGTTGTCGAAGCCGCCGGCCTGGATGCGGTCCACGCCGATGCGGGCGGTGCCATAGCGCAGCGCGCCGTCGCGCATGCCGGGCCGCAGCCCGGCGGCGAGTCCGCTCTCGCCCTGCACTTGCGCCAGCACCAGCTCGCGCGGCACGCGCACCTCGTCATCTGCCGCCGGGCCCTTCAGGGTGTTGCGGTCCACGTTCAGGTAGACCGGCGTTTCCAGGTTCAGCGCCAGCGTGCCGCCGGCGGCGCCCTGCGCGCCCGCGGCCGCGCGCACATCGCCTTCCAGGTACAGCCCGCGCATCGAGCCGGCCGCGATCACGCCGCCGTTGCCGGCTATCCTGGCCGCGCCCATACCCGGCACGTCCAGCACCGCCATCGCGCCGGACGCGTCGAGCCGCGCGCCCGGGCGCACGATCACAAAGGCATCGGCGGCATCGACCTCGCGCGCGCCTTCGACATGGCGCGCGCCGATTTCGATGGTGCCGCCATCGGCAACCACGCCGTAAGTGCGGCCTTGCGTGTCGCGCGCGGTGACGGCGCGGCCCGCCACATCGAGCGCGGCGCCGCTGCCGATCCAGATCGACTTGGTATCGGGCTGGCCGCTCGGCGCCGCGGTGTCGGGGGTGGCGCCGAGCGCGGTCTGCAGCACGGCGATCTTGCCGCCCCATGCATTGAGCGTGCCGTCGATGGTGATCTGGCCATTGCCGCGCAGGGTCAGCGCGCGGCCCGGGTCCACCGTCACGGTGGCGCCCCGCCCAACCACCACCGGAGCCTGGCCGTACACGTTGCCGCCGGTCAGCACCAGGTCGGCGCCACGCCGCTGGGTCAGCACGGCGTTCCCGGCATCTTCCTCCCAGAGCGGCGGCAGCTCGCGCCACAGCGCCTGTTCCGGCGCGGCCCCGGTGGGTACCGCGTGGGCGCTGGCCTGGTCGTGGCGCAGTACCGGCATGTTCACGTCGATGCTGGCGCCTGCCGCGACCTGTGCGCCTTGCTGGCCGGCCACCTCGTAGCGGCCGAAGCCGGTCTGGAACAGGCTGGCGTCGAGCACCAGCAGCGGCTTGACCGCGACCTCGGCGGACAGCACCACGCCGGCGGGCAGGCGGTCCCCCGCGGCCAGCACGCGGTCCTTGCCGAACGGCGTGCCGGCCTTGATGGTGGTGCTGAATTCCGCCACCGGCATGCCATCCGGAAACACGGTTGCGGGCACGACATAGCCTGGCGCCATATCGCTCTGCGTGCGCGTCAGCACCGTGCCCGCGGGCACCGTCATGCCCGATGAATACCAGCGTCCAGACTCGTCGTAGACCACGAACGGGTTCCAGTTGACGCCCTGCGGCACCACCCAGTCCGCCCCCAGCCTGAGCGTGCGCTCGGCCGTGATCTGGATCGTCCCCGGCGCCATGTCGCCGGGCGCGGCGACATCCGACGCATAGGTATAGTCGACCGGCAGCACCGTGCCTGCCGCGATGGTGAAGGCTTGATCCAGGGTCAGGTGCACCGGCACCGACTCGCCCGCCTTCAGCCGCCCGGCCTCGGCCAGCAGGCCGCCGCCGATGGCCACGCCCAGGCCCGAATCGAGGGTCAGCGTGCCGCCGCCGCGCACGCCGTAGCCGCGCAGCTCGCCGTCCATGCGCAGGGTGCCTGAGCCGTTGCCGTCAATGTCATACTGGTTGGAGCGCAGCGCGATATTGCCGCCGCGCCCGCCTTGCAGCGAGCCGTTGGCCATCAGCGCGGCGCCCGAGGACACGTCCAGCACGCTGCCGCTGCCAAGCAGGACATCGCCCGAACTGCTGAGCGCGATGGTGCCGCCGTTGACATAGGGCAGCCCGCCGATATCGCCCGCGTCCTGCCTGAGGTTGGTCCACAGCCCGCGCGCATCCAGCATCACGCCCGGCGCCACCGTCACCACCGCCTGCCCCGCCGTGGTCGCGGCGATGGGCATGTCGAGCCAGTTGAGCGTGCTGCTCGGCCCCGTCCTGCTGACGATATCGCCCAGCGCAATGGTGCCGCCGCGCGCGGCCAGGCCGGCCTTCACCTCGACCCGGGGCGCGTGCAGTGCCAGCGTGCCGCCCGGCGCCACCGACAGCGGCGCATCGACCGCGATGCCCTCGCCGGCGAAGACCCTGAACGCGCCCAGCCCGAGCCCGTTCAGCCAGCCGGCATCCAGGCGGACCTTGCCGACCAGGTCTTCGGGCAACGCATCGTCAGCCGCGAGCCCCTGCGCGATGCGCTGCACCGCGCCGATATCGACCTGTCCCGCCACCGCCGACGGGTTCTCGCGCAGCATGCCGGTGCCAGTGTCGAACACCGGCACCAGCTTGCCCAGCACCAGCTCCCCGGCCAGCGGCGCGGCCAACTGCGACTGCCGGTAGCCATCGAGGCCGGCGTCGCGCGCTTCGCCCTGGCGCGGCCCCTGGTACACCGTGGCCTGGATATCGCCCTCCAGCACCGCCGTGCCGGTGCCGACCAGCACGCGCCCGGCGTCGCGGCCCACGCTATAGCCGTTCTCCAGCCGCTGCTGCGGCGCGATCAGCGGGTTGTAGAACTGTTCGGTGGCGCTCTTGCCCCAGCGCTTGTGCTCGTTCTCGTAGCCGCGGTACAGGCCCTGGTAGCGGATGTCCGCCGGCGCCGTGGCCAGGTTGTAGAGCTGCCCGTCGGCGCCGCGCAGCCAGCTCTGGCGGATCGTGCCGGTCTGCACGTTGAGCGAGCCGCCCGAGATATTGATGGCCGAACCGGCCTGCGTCACCAGTTCGCCGCCATCGAACCGCACGGTTCCGCCCAGCGCCGCCCATTCGCCGATGCCGTGGCCGCTGGTGTTCAGGTAGCCGCTCACCTCCAGCAGGCCGCCGCCGGTGTACCAGCGGTCGGTGGTGTAGCCGTTGGTGCCCGCCGGCACGCGCACCAGATAGCGGCGGTCGACCCACATGGTGTTGTTGTTGAGGGTCTTGGAGTCGCGGTTGCCGGGCGCGTCGCGCTGCTCGTTGCCCTGGACGTTGATCTCGACGTTATTCGATTCCATCGCCACGTTGACGCCCACTGCACCAGCCACGTCGAGGATGGCGCGGTCGGCCAGCAGCGTGCGGCGCGCGGCCGCCACGCTGACCTGGCCGCCGGTGGCCAGCGCCAGCGAGTCGGCCTCGAACAGCACGTCGCCGGCCGAGGCAATCTGCACCAGCGACTGGTCGCGCCGGTTGTAGCCGCCGTCGCTGACATTGGCGGACTCGCGCAGCAACGCGTCGCGCTGCACGTCGAGCGCGGTGGCGTTGCTGTCATCGAGCAGGATGGCGCTGACACTGCCCGGCGCCAGCACCACCTGGCTCTTCGTGTCGCCTTCGGCGCGCAGGTGCAGCGTGCCGCGCGTGTTGACCGAGGTGCTGGACAGCAGCACGCCCTTTTGCTCGACGACATGGCCCTTGAGCGTGATGTCGCCGGTGGCGGCCTGGATCAGGCCGCTGTTGCTGACGCGCCCGGCCTCGCTGCCGGGCAGGCGCAGCACGTCGACCTCGTTGCCGCGCGTGCTTGAATTCTGGTTGCTGTCGGTCCCGAGCCCGCGCCGGATCACGAAGCTGTCGCCCGCGGCCAGCACGGTCTGCCCGGCCGGGGTCACGATGGTGCCGCGGTTGTGCGCCTCGCGGCCGGCCAGCAGCACGTAGCCGCCGCCTTCGGTGACGGTCTGCGGCTTGCGCGTCTCGATGCGCGCGCCCGCCTCCACCACCACGTCGGCAGTGGCATTGCCATGGGTCACCGCGGTGCTCGACACCGCCAGGTCGTTGGCCAGCGTGGGCACATGGCCGTTGCCCTTGGCCTCGCTGTAGAGGCCCTTGTCGAACTGCGCGTTGGTCATGCCGGCGGCGGCCGCGACCAGGTTGCGGGTGTTGACCTGGCTGGTGCCGGTGAAGACGATGCCGTTGCGGTTGACGATCATCACCGTGCCGTCGGCCTTGATCTGCCCCTGGATCTTGCTGGGCCGCGCCTGCGGATCGTTGACGCGGTTGAGCACGGCCCAGTCGGGGCGCTGCTGGAACTCCACCGTGGTATTGCGGCCCACGTTGAAGGTTTCCCAGTTCAGGATGGCGCGCTCGCCGGTCTGCTCGATGGTGACGTGGGTCTTGCCGTCCACCACCGCCGCGCTTGGCTTGTTCGCATTGATCCAGCCGGCGGTAAGGCTGTTGGTGTCGGCCTTGAGGCCGCCTTCGGCCAGGCCATCGGGCACCGATGGCTCCCGCGCCGCGGCCTGCCGCGCCGCTTCCTGCGCGGCCTGCATGGCGGCAATGCCCTGCGCGGCCTGGCCCAGGTTCTGGATCGAGCGCTGCAGCTGCTCATTGGCGCGCTGCTGCTGCGCCTGCGGGCTGGTCAGCGCCGCCGCGGGGGTGCCGTTGGGCAGGCGGCCGGTGGCGGCCGCGCTGTCCTGCATCATGTTCTTCTGCGCCATCCAGGCGCGGCTGAACGGTGGCGCGGCATGCGCACTGGCCAGCATGCCTCCCGCCGCCACCAGCAAGGCCACGGCCCGGGCCAGCGGCCTCGCCTCCGGTACGGCCAGCCTGAACCTGGCCTTGTGCCGCGCAAGCATGGTCCTGTCGTCAACGCGCATCTGCATGGTGCCCTCAATCCCGTCAAGCAAGTTGGCGGACCAGTGCACGCTTCGGAACGATGCGGCCCGGTCCTGTCGTCATTGCCACCGGCGGCGCCTGCCGCCGGTGCTCCTGGGATCTAGACTTTTTGGCGCGCCCGAATCGGCAAGCTTTTCCTTGAAGATTTCGTGACAGCGCCGCCGGGGCATCACCCGTTCAGGAGAGCAGCACCACGCCACCGGGCAGGTGGCGCGCGCTCAGGCCAAACGACTGCTGGATCTGCGCGATGGCCTTGTCGAGCGCGCGGATCTGGAAGCGGCCCGTCACCGGCCTGGCGGCCAGTTGCTCATTCATCAGCACCAGCTTGCCGCTGCGGTAGCGGTTGAGTTCATCGACCACTTCGCGCAGCGGGGTCTCGGCAAAGCGCAGGTAGCCCTCGCGCCAGGCCGGCATGCGCGCATCGTCGACGCTGACCACGTGCGCCAGCGCGCGGTCGTCGTAGGCCACCTGCTGCCGCGCCGACAGCGTGGCCATGCCGGCTGGATGTGCCACCTGCACCAGCCCTTGCAGGCAGGTCACGCAAACCCCCGCGGTGGTATGGCGCACCTCGAAGCGCGCGTGCGTGGCGATGGTTCGGCCCGCGCCCGCTACCACGGCAAAGGGATGGCGTGCCTCGGCCATGTCGATGGCGGTCTCGCCCGCGATCAGGTCGATGCCGGGCACGCGGCCCTGCTGGCGCACGGCAATGCTGGTGCGCGTATTGAGTTCGACGGTGACATCGCCGGCCAGTGCCAGCCGGCGCTGCTCGCCGGCGACGGTACGGTAGTGGGGGGGGGGGGGGGCGCGCGAACTGCGCGCCGACGGCCACAGCCCAAGCGGCGGGTGGATCAGCGCGGCGGTGGTCGCCGCCGCGGCACCAAGCGCCCCGCCGAGAAAGGCGCGGCGCTGCCAGCGCACCGGCGTGGCCCTGCGTGCCGGTGCCGGCCTGGCATCGGCGCGTGCCGCGTCCGGGTCGCGCTCCAGCACCAGCCGGCCGGCCGCCGCAAGCTGCTCCCAGCGGCGCTGCGCAGAGGCAAAGGCCGCTGCATGCGCGGGATCGGCGCGGCACCAGCGCCGCAGCGCATCGCCGTCGGCGTGCGTCATCTCTCCCGTCGCAATCTGGCGCGCCCAGCGCAATGCTTCGCGCTCGACCCGGCTCAGCCCGCGTGGCTGTTGTAGCGGAGGATTCAAGGTGGATGTCATGGCGTCTCGCAAGCTCCCCGTCCTGTATCGCCTGCATACAAGACGGTTCTGGCACCACGGATCGGCACGGTTTCTTCAGTCATGCTTGTCCATGTGGGCCACGCAGTATTCGTGGGCACGCTTCAGCTCCAGCCCGATCAGCCGCGCCGACACCCCGAAGCGCACCGCCGCCTCCTGGTTCGACAATTCCTCGACGCGCACCGCCAGGAAGATCGCACGCCGCCGCGGCGGCATCCTTTCGATCAGGCTCGCCAGCGCCTCGACCTCGCCGCGTGCGGCCACGGTCTGCGCCGGCCCAGGCGCGGGATCGACGATCTCCGTCATCAGGGATTCGAGCTCGTCCGCACTCATGTAGCGGCGGTCGCGCTGCAGCCGGTCCAGCGCCAGGTTGGTGGCCATGCGCATCAGGTAGGCCGCGGGGCTGGCGACCGGGCCGTTGGCGTCATTGCGGTCTTCCAGGTGGACCCAGGTGTCGTGCAGCGCGTCGCTGGCCAGCTCCGCCGAGCCCAGGCGCCAGGTCAGGCGCCGCTTGAGGTCGTCGTAGCGTTGGGTAAGCAGCTCGCGCAGGCTGGAACGGATGCTCTCGCTCATCGGCTGTCCCGCTGCGCTTCGCAGGGCGAGGCGCAGGCCTGGCCCTGCTCGCACTGCACCGGCCGCACCAGCAGCACGAACGGTTTTTCGGGCTCGGCCGGCGCGCGGCCGATGTCGACCTGGCGCACGGCCTGCACGATCGCGGCATCGCGGCCGCGGTCGCCGGTGGTGTCGAGCAGGCGCGCGCGCCGCACGCGGCCGGCGCCATCGATGTGCACGGCAAGCGCCAGCCGGTAGGTGCCCAGCGCCAGCGCCGGGCGCGCGCATAGCACCTGGCGGACATGCGCCTGGACCAGGCCGTCGTAGGGCCGACGCGCGGACGGCTCGCCCTGCGCATCGGACGACGCCGGTTCCTCGCCGGAAGGCACCAGCACGAAGGCGTCACCGGCGGCGGCCCGGGCCGCAAGCCCCGTGCCCTGCAGCAGGCGGTGCAGCGCCTGCTCGGGCGTCAGCGTGCCATGCACGGCGTGCGAGGTGCGGCCTTCGGCCAGCTCGGATGGATAGAAGACAGACATATTGGTCTGCGCGTCGTAACGCGAAAGCGCCGCCTTCAACGGTTGGGCTGGCAGGTCAAAGGCCATCTCCGCAGCGGCCCTGGCCACGCCAGGCCACGCCAGGCTCGTTGCGAGCGCGATGGCCGCGGCGCAGCCTGTCAGTGCGCGCGCACCGGTGGAGGCAGCCAGACATGCCATGGAGATCGGATGACCTGTTCATAGGGGGTGCGTGCCGGTCCGGCGCAGGCGTTGGGTCCGCCCGGATCCTTCGATGCGGCCGGCGGTGTGGCCGGCGCGATATCGACTGGGATCGTAAAGACCCCGTATGACGTTGGGATTACAGAGCAAAAAGGAGGACAGCGCGCCCCCGGAACACCATTTCCTTCCGCGCCGCCCTCGAAGCCGTGCGCCGGCCTGGCCGCTGCCGCGGTCAGGCCTCGGCGACGGCGGCGGAGCCGGCCGAGGCGGCGGGCTGCAGCCCGTCGGCCCCTTCCGGCGCTTCCGGCCGGTAGTTGCGCAGATGCAGGAAGAACTGGCCCATCATCTGCGTCCACAGCTGCAGCGATACCGACAGGTATTCCGCGCTGACGCCGCCGGTCACCATCACATCCATCTCCAGCACGATGAAATCGCCGTGTGCGGCAACGCGGGCAAAGCGCCGGCTGCGATGCCATTCGGCCAGCAGCGCTTCGGGCAAGGTGCCGCCCTCGACCCGCAGCGGGCAGCTCAGCGTGAAGTCCAGGTACTGGCCCGGCGCCAGCCGGTTGCCCCACAGCACCTGGAAGCCGATGCCGTGGCTGGCGCTATGCAGGCGCGCAACGCCTTCCTCTTCGATGATGTTGACGGCGCAGCCGGCCGCGCGGATGGCCTGGGCCACCTGCTCGGCATTGACGGCGGCAAGCAGGGCCGGTGCGGCAGCTGCGGTGGCATCGGCGGCAACGGAAACGGATTCGGTCATGGCAATTCCTTGAAAGCAAAACGTGGTGCGGCAAGGCAAGTCGTCTTGCCGCGATTCATGTCACAGGCGCGGCGCGGCGGTGCCGGCTTCGGCCTTGGGCTCGGCGGCGGCCTTTGCCGGGGCAGCATCCGTCTGCGGCGCGGCGGACTCGCCGGTGCTGCGCGCGTCGAAGCGGCCCTGGTAGAGCTTGTCGCCGTACTCCTGCGCGATCTGCTCGTAGCGCACGCGGCTCTGCGCCGCGAACGGCTGGCGCGCGGCCAGCACGGTGCCCAGGTCCACGGTTTCGTAGGCACGCAGGATGTCCTGGCCGACCGCGTAGAGCTGGGCGTTGGCCGCCTCGCAACGCGACAGCGCGGTCTGCCGCGCGGTGGCCTCGGCCGCCAGGCGCTGGCGTTCGGCTTCCAGCCCGCGCGCCATGCGCAGCAGCTCGTCGTAGGCGCCGCGGTACTGCGCGATCTGGCTGCCGGCCTTCTCCGCCACGGCCTGGCTGTGCTGCTGGGCCTGGCGGGCGCTGCCGGCCAGCCTGTCGCGCGCGTCGCGCTCGGCGGCAAGCTGGGCGCGCGCGGCGTCGAGCTCTTTCCTGAGCGTCCCGGCATCGCCGCCGCCCGCGCCGCCGCGGGAGGACTGGCCCGCCTTCAGCGCCGCCAGCTCGTTCTGCGCCTGCTGCAGCTGCGTGGTGGTGACGCGCAGCTGGTTGCGCAGGCGTTCTTCCATGCTCTGGCCCTGCTGGGCATGGGCGGCGCCCGCCGCCAGCGCCAGCAGCAGCGCCACGGCCTTCATGCGGCAAAGGAGCGTTGTGGACACGGCATCCTCCTCAGAAGCGCGCATTGACTTCGACCTGCAGGGTATCGATCGACAGCGGCGGGCCGAAGACTTCCTTGGTCGAGATCCAGCGGCCGGTCACCCAGGCGTTCTTGTCGAAGGCATAGGAGCCGCCCAGGTAATAGCCACGGGCATTGGTGCCGCCCTGGTGGAAGGTCGGGTCGTTGTAGCCGTCAGGCATCGCATCGGGCTCGATGCGCTTGTAGCCGGCCAGCACGTTCCAGTCGCCGCGCGCCGCCGGGCTGGGCTTGCCGAAAGTGGCCTGGAACATATAGGCGTTGCCGCCGCTGCGGAAGTCCGCGCGCGTGGTGCCGCCGCTGCCGCCGAAGTTGTTGACGATGCCGCCGTTGGCGCGCGCCCACATCTCGTCTTCGTTGTAGGCCAGGTTGCGGATGTAGTTGGCGTCAAGGCGCAGGCCGTAGCCGGCCACCTTGGTATCCCAGCGCAGGTTCAGGTCGATCAGCTGGAACTCCGAGGCCAGGCCCACGTACTGCGGCTGCGGGGTATTGGCCGGATCGAGCGGGTTGAGCGCGATATTGCGCAACAGCATCAGGGTGTTGCCCTTCTGCATGAAGGCCGGGCGGGTCCAGTCGGTGCTGCAGCCGTCGGCGCCGGCGTACAGCGCACAGGGCTCGGAGACCTTGCCGCTGACATTGCGGAAATCGTAGTAGGCCAGCGCGCCGCGCAGGCGGTTGTCGGTGTTCACCTTCCAGCTGGCGCCGAACTGGGCGCCGAGCAGCCACTTGTTCTCGCTCTTCATCTTCTCCTGGCTATGCTTGGGCGTGCTGTCGGCCGAGTACTCCAGCGGGATGAAGCCAAGCGTGCCGAACAGCGACACATCCTTGTCGGGAATCGCCTTGTCGAACTGCGCCGCGATCCCGTCGAAGTTCAGGTCGTTCGAAAAAAGCGTGTCGCTCGAGACAAAGGGATTGCCGAAACGGCCGCCGGTCAGGTTCACCCACTCCGCGGGCCGGTACGACAGCCAGCCCTGGTCCAGCCACACATCCTTCTTGGCCAACCCGCCGCCCAGTGTCTGGTTGGTCGAGACCGGGCTGTCGTCGTTGCCGGTGGCGATGCGCACGCCGGCCTTGACGCTGTCCGAGATGTCGGCCAGCACGCCCAGGCGGGCGCGCGCACGCCACTGGTTGGTGCGGTTCTGGCGGGTATTGAGCAGCGGCGGCAGCGTCAGGTTGGTGTTCGGGTTGACATCGAAACCGTTGCCGTCGTTGATGGCGGCCCAGTCGATCTGGATGTCGCTGTTGTTGCCCGAGTAGAAGCGCGATTCGTTGCGCACGCGCACATCACCCTCGATATGGATGCGCTTGGTCCATTCCGGCGTCTCGTTGGGCGCGGCCCAGCCTTCGGCCTTGGCCTGGGCCATGACCTCGCCCTTGACCTCGTCGCGGATCTGGTCGCGCACGGTCTCGGGGATATAGGGCACGCGCACGTCGCCCGCAGCGGCGCGCGCGGCACCGGCAGTGGCCGCACCGGTTGCGGCACCAGCAGCGCCCGCGGCGGGCGCCGCCGCCACGCGCTGCGCCTGCTGCGCAGCCATGGCTTCAGTCTGCGCCTGGGCCAGCAGGGCCTCGCCGGTGTTCTTGTCGAGCGCGCCGCTCTGGATCAGGCCGCGGATCAGCTTGACCATGGCACTTTCGGCCGGCGCCGCGGCTTGCGCATGGCTGGCACCCGCGGCGCCGAGCAGCACGGCTGCCACGGCGGCGGCCAGCACGCTGGCGCGGCCCGCATGGCGATGGAGATGGACAAAGTGGTTCATCAGACTTGCTCCGAGAAACCCCGACCTTCAGTGCGGGGAGTGAAAGGAGTGCTGCCGGCAGCAAGCAATCCCAATTTAGAATGACCGGCATGCTTCTCGTCCATCGCTACCGGGTGAAGTCGCTGAACGGCCTGCTCAATCAGCAGAGCCGCGCGGTGAACTACGTCTGGAACTTCTGCAATGACACACAGAAGCACGCGCTCAAATGGGGCAAGAGGTGGCCCACGGGTTTCGATCTGAACGTGTTGACCACCGGCAGCAGCAAGGAACTCCGTATCCATTCCGGCACCGTCAACGCGGTTTGTGAGCAGTACGCCAAGTCGCGTAGCCAGCATCGCCGGCCGTACCTGCGCTATCGCGGCCGCAAGTCCCTCGGCTGGGTGCCCCTCAAGGGGCGAGATCTCAAGCGTTCTGGCGATGCGTTCCGCTTTGCCGGCAATACATTTCGCGTTTTCAGTTCCCGCCCCCTTCCCGACGGCAAGATCATGGACGGCACCAATTTCTCCCGCGACGCGCGAGGCAACTGGCTCCTGAACATCGTGATTGAAGTTGCCGACACCCAGGCCCGCTCCCCGGCATGCGGCGTCGGCATCGATCTCGGCTTGAAGCACCTTGCGACACTCTCTACTGGTGAGAAGATCGAGAATCCGCGTCACTTTGGCCAACTCGAGCAAGCCCTTGCCAAGGCGCAGCGTGCGCGCAAGAAACGACAGGCCACGAACCTCCACGCGCGCATCAAAAATGCACGGCGTGACTTCCTGCACAAGCTCTCGCATCGCATCGTGCGGGACTTCGACTACATCGCGGTGGGTAATGTGAATGCCGCCGGCCTTGCCAGAACCAGCATGGCAAAGTCCGTCCTCGATGCGGGGTGGTCGTCCTTCCGCACAATGCTCGCGTACAAGGCGATTGCGCATGGCGCGTGGTACGAGGAAGTCGACGAACGTTTCACCACCCAGGTCTGCTCTTCGTGCGACGCGATGCCGCCGGAGAGGCCGAAAGGTATCGCAGACCTCGGAATAAGGCAGTGGGTATGCAGTGAATGCGGTGCTGTACATGATCGCGATGTGAACGCTGCGCTAAATATCCTTGCCCGATCGGGACATCGATCGCCTGCAGAGGGAATCTCCTCCCTTTAGGGAGGGGAGGATGTCAACGGTTCGTTCTGAAATCTGTTGGGATGAAGAGAAACGTCGGGCCGGCGCATGGCCAGGCTTTCAGGACATTCATGGCCGCCGGCCCTTGATCGACATGCGCATCGGGAAGCGCAGCGATGCCGGTGGCCGCTCGTCGGCGCGGAAATCGCGCACCATGGCAAGCACCGCCTGATCGGTTGTGGCATTGCCCGAGCTGCCCGCCAGTTCGACCCGGGTGACGCGGCCCTCCGCGTCCAGCCAGAGCTCGATGCGGAGGTCGTCGAAGGCCAGCTGGCGGGTGCGCTGGTCACGCACAAAGGCTTGCTGCAAGGCACTCGAGACATAGGCGGAATAAGACCGGCTGCCCAGCCCGCCGCCACCGCCGGTCATGCCGCCACCACCGCCGGCACGGATGCCGAAGGCATCGGTGCCGGCCTCGGCGGCGCCGTCGATGGTGACCGGGTCGCCCAGGTCCTGCGAGGGGCTGGGCGGGCTGTCGTCCTGCGGCGCTTCGGCCGGCTCCGCGGGCTTGGGCTCGGGCTCGACCACTTCGGGCTTCACCGGCTCGGGCTCGGGCAGCTTCTCCGGCTCGGGCGGCGGCGGCGGCGGAGGCGGCAGCACCAGCGTGGGCGTGGCGGGTGCCTCGCGCCGGGTGGCTGCCGTATCCGACAGCAGGTACCAGACCAGCGAGGCCAGCGCGGCGAACACCAGCGCGCCGGTCAGGAGCCCGCCCCAGCGCCGCCACAGCGCGGCGGCGCGCTGCGCGGGCACGGGCATGGGTTCGCGATGGTTCACGGCTGCGCTCCCTTATGCCGGCTTGCCGGTCACCAGACCGATCTGGTTCAGCTCGATCCGCCGCAGCAGGTCGAGCACCTCCACCACCTTGGCGTACTGCACCGAGGCATCGCCGCGCACGATCACCGGGAAATCCGGCGACAGCGCCTTCTCGGTGCGCAGGCGCTCCTCCAGCTCGGCCAGCGTGACCGGGTAGGCGTCCAGGAACACCTGCCCCGCGTTATCGATGGTGATGGCCTTGGTCTTGGGCTTTTCCAGCGCGACCGAGGCGCTGGCCTTGGGCAGGTCTACCTTGATGCCGGGGATGCTGGCGTTGCTGGTGAGGATGAAGATCACCAGCACCACCAGCAGCACGTCGACAAAGGGCGTGATATTGATGCCGCCCGTGCGCTTCCTGACGCCGAACCTGGTTGCGTTTGCCATGATTGCCGGCCCCGCTCAGGCGCGCTGCAGGACCGGGGCGCGCCGGCCCTCGCCCTGCTCTTCAGCCAGCCGCGTGGCGAACTCGTCCACGAACACGGCCATGTCGGCGCCGATGGCGTCCGAGCGCGAGGCCAGCCAGTTGTAGCCGAACAGCGCCGGAATCGCGACGCCCAGGCCCGCGGCGGTACACAAGAGCGCCGCCGCCATGCCCGGCGCGACCGAGTTGATGTCCACCGCGCCGGCCATGGCCGCCACCACGAACACCAGCATGATGCCGATCACGGTGCCGAACAGGCCCACATAGGGCGCGCCTTCGATGGTGGTGGACAGCCAGTTCATGCGGCTGGCCATGCGCTCGTTCTCGCGCACCATGACGCCGTCCATGGACGCGCGGATGGCGCTGATGGTGGCATCGGTGACCGCGTTCAGGTCGTAGCCAAGCTGGTGCCGGCGGTGCAGCTCGTCCACCGCGACTTCATACAGGCGCCACAGCGACGAATGCTCGCGGACCTCGGCCGGCACCCGGTTGGTCTTGGCCAGGTGGTCCAGCGACACCCCGGAGGCCTCGCGGAAATGCTCCATGAAGGCGGCATTGGCGCGCGAGACCGCGCCGAAGTTGCGGCCCTTGCCGATCATGATGGCCCACGACAGCGCCATCATGATGCCCAGCACGCCCACCACGATCCAGGCGTCCAGCGGCATGGCGGCGAGGATATAGCCGAAATGGCTCTTGCCCGCCTGCTGCTCGTCCGGACCGAACACCACCAGGCGCGAATCGGCGCCCTGCGAGACGGCGTCGGCCAGCAGCAGCGCCGCCGGGCGCGCCACCTTCGACACCCGCACTTCGTCGACGGCACCGGTGAAGGCGCCCTGCCCCGCGCTGTCCGCGCCGATGAAGGCGGGGCTGTTCATGGCGGGCAGCGCCGCCTCCAGCGAGGACGCGGCGCGGCCGGCCACGAACAGGGTCACGGTCTTGCCGTCGGCGTTGAGCGCCAGGTGCGACCACTGCCCGGCCTGCACCGGCTGGCCCGGATTGCTTCGCCGGCCATTGACCTGCACGAAGGGAACGCCCTGGTCGATGCCGACCAGCAGTTCGCCGGCGCTATCGCGGCGGGCATAGACCAACTGCTGCGGACCGAGCTGGTCAGGCCGCACCCATGCGGAAAACGCGAACGGCGCGCCCGCCTGCAGCGCCAGCGAAGGCGAGGCCGGCAGCGCCAGCGCGGCGACGCCAAGCTGCGCGCCCTTGCCGATCACGGTGCCGTCCAGCGACGTCACCGCGGTCTGGCTGTGGTTGCCATAGGCGGTGGTGTCGCGCGCCGGCGCATTGCCTTCGGCAAAGTGGTAGACCAGCGTGAAGTCCGGATCGAAACTGCGCTGGCCGTTGCCGGATGCAGGCGCCTTGGGATTGCCGTAATACATCCACAGCTGCTGCTTGGCGCCCGCCGAGACCGCGGGCACATCCACCCATACCAGCGCGATGCCCAGCAGCGGATCGAACTGCTCGATCTGGTGGTTCAGCACGGTCTTGTCGTCGCCGGCGACAAAGCGCAGGTCGGCGCCGGTCTCGCTCACGCCCTCGAAGCTGAAGTTGCCGGTATGCAGGCGCAGCAGCACCGGGGTGCGGCCGGCATCGCCGCCGATGGCGCCGCCCTGCGGGCCGGCATCGATGGTGACGGGCTTGCGGTAAGCCCAGTCAGGCTGCCACCAGGCCTGGGCCAGGCCCGGCAGGAGCATGCTCGCCAGCGCGAGCAGCAGCAGAAGGGAACGTCGCATGACAATGGTTCTCCGTTGGCTTGTATCGGAATGCAAGGTGGTGAGGCGTGGCGCGCGGCCGCGGCCGTGGTCGTCAATAGGTCAATAGCTCGCGGTCACGCTGAAATTCAGGCGCGGGTCGTGCCGCTCGGTGCGCTGTCCGTCCTTGAGCGGGTAGCCCAGGTCGAGCCGGCCGCTGACGCGCCGCGCCAGCCGGAAGCTCGTGCCCAGACCCACCGAGGCCAGCGAGAAGCGGCTGTCCTGCTCGGGCAGCGGCTCGCGCAGGCGCACCTGGCCGGCGTCGACGAAGGCATAGACGCGCCAGTCCTCGACCACGCCGCCGAAGAAGTCCAGCGGCGGCGAGCGCAGCTCCACCGAGCCCACCACGCCGTAGTCGCCGGTGCTTTCCGCCGACAGGTAGCCGCGCACGGAATTCATGCCGCCGGCCGCGATCTGCTCGCTCGACACCAGCGGCGAATCGGTGATCTGCGCGGCCAGGCGCCAGGCGAGCTGCGCGTTGCCCTTGAAGTTGTAGGTGCCGCTGGTATCGCCCTTGAGCAGCAGGAAGCTGGGCGAGGCCTTGTAGCGCTTGTAGTCGAACTGTTCCCAATTGCTGCCATAGCCCAGGAAGCTGCGCGTGCCGGCGACCAGCGCGGCGTTGATGCCCAGCTGGCCGCGCTCGGTCTGGGTGAAGCCCGCATAGGCAAGCGTGATCGGCGCGTACTTGAGCGGCACGGTGTCGCCGGCATTGCCCAGGCGCGTGACCTCTTCGTTGTCCTTGAAGTCCACGCCCAGGCTCAGCGTATGCCACCATGCCCCGGTGTCCGGCACGGTATAGGTGCCGCGCAGGCCGACGGCGTGGCCCTTGCCCAGCACGCTGGTGCCGTTCACCGTGGCCACGTTGCTGTCGGAAAGATAGCCCGACGCCTCCACGCTCCAGTTGCTGCCGCGGATCGGCGCCACATAGGAGCCGGACCACACCTGGGTCTGGTTCAAATCCTGTGGCGCGCCGAAGAAGCTCACTGAGGCGCTATGGCCCAGCTGCCAGAGGTTGTCGTGGCCCAGCGAGGCGAAGGCGCGCAGCTCCTTCGTATCAGCGCTGTAGTCGTTGTTCAGGCCAACGCTGGCGCGCCACGGACTGCTGTCGTCGACCTTCAGGTCGACGTCCATGGTGCCCGGCATCGCGCCCTGCCGCACCAGCGGCACCACCTGGCGCTTGGCACTGCGGTTCAACGCGGTCAGCTCTGTCTGCGCCTGCGTGAAATCAGGCACCACGCCTTCCGCCAGCGCCGGCACCTGCTCGCGCACCTCCAGCGGCGAGTTGTACTCGGCACCGACCACGCGCACCCGGCCCACGCGGGTCTCGCTGACCTGCAGGATCACGATGCCGTCGGTGACCTGCTGTTCCGGCAGGTCGACGTAGACCGATTGGTAGCCCTTGGCCTGGTAGACCGCCAGCAGCGCATCGCGGGCGCCCTCGATATCCTTCATGGTGCGGGCCGGGCCCAGGAACGGCGTGACCGCCCGCTCGATCGAACGGACATCCAGCACCGTATTGCCGCGCACGATGTACTCGTTCACGTTGACGCGCCGCTCGGCCTCGGCGGCCTGCGCGCTTGCCGGCGCCGCGGCCGCGTGCTCCGCTGCCGCCTGCTGCGCCGCCGCCGTCCCCAGGGTTCCCAGTCCAATCACTGCCAGCCACACCGCCCGCCAGCACGAAGGCGGGCCGCTCTTCTTCACGTCATGCATTGGATTGACTCAAGCTTCTTGTTCGAATCGATTGCCGCCGCGCCCCTGCCGCAACGCCCTGACCAAGGGCACGGCAGGCGCGCATCCGATCGCAGGACATGATGGCGTGCCCTCATGTCAGCATTGCGCACGGTGCCTAGACGGACGGCACTGGCGCCGCCTGTCGTTTGTCACAAAAGATTCATCGAAGAAGAAAGAGGGAGGCGCGGGGACGGCGAGTCAACGGCAAATCCCTGCGCGAGGATGGTTCCCGCTGCCGCAGCATGCTGGCTATACTGCAGCGGCTTCGCCAGCGCCCTGCCTGGCGGCCAACGAAGGAGGGATCGGATGCGGACCTGGCTGACGCTATGCGCCGTAGCGGCGCTTGGACTGGTCGACATCGCACCCGCCGCCGCTGCGGGACCCGCGCCCTGCGTCGAAGTCGAGGTCAACGGCGAGCGCGCGCCTTCGTTCCCGTGCCTGACGCAGAAGCTGCAACCTGCCAACGCAGGCAGGCCGGCACGGCCTGACAGCGGACTGGCGGCCGAGGCAATCGTGCAGCGGCCCTCGAACCAGCTCGGCCTTTATAACGAGGCGGCCACCAGCCATCGCATGGGCAACACCTTCGGCACGTCGGTCTATCCGCAGCGCCCGGCCAGTCCGGCGCCGGCGGCGCCGGTCATTCCGCGCGCGCAGCCTTGAGTGGTTGGCGGCAACGGCGGCACAGCACGCCTTAGCGGCCCATGCGCGCGTCGTAGCTGCGCGAGATGCGCTCGAGCAGACGCGGATCCGACGGGTCGGTGCCGTCGAACTGCACCCGCACCGTGCCGTCGGCCTGGCGGCGCACGCTGGCCCTCACCGGCAGGTTGTTGCGGGTTCCTTCCACCGTCCCGGCCACGGCATCCTCGGTGCTGATCGCCACGCCCTGGTCGCGCATGGCGCCGGCGGCCGCGGCAAAGGCGCGGTCGTAGCGGCTGGGCTGCAGCCCCGGGTAGGTGGTCGGGACCACCTCGGCGGGGTAAGGGTAGGGATAGCATGCCGTCAGCACCGGCACTGCGGCGAACACGGCAACGCCCGCCAGGAGCCCGAGCCCATGCTTCATGGCGTCACCTTGCTCCAGCCAGGGCCGGGATCGAAGGTCTTGGTCGCCGCGGCCTTGCCGGCGCTGTCGGTGCCCAGGTCGCGTTCATAGACCTGGCCATCGTGGCTGACCATGAAGCTCTTCACGCCGGTATCGCCATACCGCACCGGCCAGGCCAGCACGGCGAAGCCGCCGAACAGCTTGCCATTGACGACATAGTTGTACGCGCCGCCGGGTGCGTTGGGGCCCTGGGCCGTCAGCAGCTTGTAGTGATAGCCGTAATAGCCGCCCTGCCCCGGATTGCGCTTGCCGGCCGTCAGGAATGCGGCCCCGAGCGGGCTGGGCGGTGCGCCATCCGATGTCGGCCAGTACAGCCCGTCCTGCTTGCCCGGCGTACTCGCAAGCTTGCCTGCGTAGGCCAGCAGGCCGTCGCCGTCATGGTCGGTCCGGGCGTATTCGCGCTGGGCGTCGTAGATCGCCAGCATGGTCTGGATCACCGAGAGTTCATTGCGGCCGATGCGGCGTATGCGCATCTCGTCGACCCCGGCACGCGTATCGAACTGCCAGCCCTTCGATGTCTTCACCAGCGGCACTGGCAGGGTCCAGCCGTCATTGCCTACGGCGATGCGGACATGGCTGTCGCCCTCTGGCTTGACCGCATGCGAGATCCGCCAGGCCTCGAGAAAGCGGTATCGGATGTCGGCGCCGACTGGCGGGATCAGGTCGTGGAATTTGGCGCCCAGCAGCACCTTCATGGCATCGTCGTCGCTGGCGGCGACTGCCTCGCCAAAGGCGTTCATGGCGGCCTCGGGGGTTTTGAAGGGCTTCTGCGCGTGCGCGGCGTGCATGCCGGCAACGGTCAGCGCGAGCGCAAGCGCCACCGCGCAGGCCGGGCGGCCAGGCAGGGATCGGGCAAGGCTTAGTGGTGACGTCATGATCGAGACTCCCTGGTCCGCTAGCGCCTGCCACCGCGTCCGCCACCGCCACGGCCGCCGCCGAAGCCGCCGCCACCACGGCCCCCGCCGCCGCTGAAGCCGCCGCCTGCGCGGCCTCCGGCCGATTGCATGCTGGCGCGTCCGCGATCAAAGTCGCGCTGCGACGCCGCGCCGCCGCCCACGCCCTGGAAGGCGTTGTCCCGCCCGCCACCGCCGCCGCGGTCGGCTACGGTGGTGGCCCGTTCACCGCCGCCCCGCGACCGGTCGGCGGCCCCCGCGCGGTCCGATGCACCGGCCCGGTCAGATACGCCGCCTCGATCGGAGACTCCGGCCCGGTCAGAGACCCCGGCCCGATCACCGCCCCGTTCGCCAGCGAGATCACCGACCCGGTCTCCCGCCCGGTCTCCGGCCCGATCCCCGGCACCCGGCCGGTCCTGCCCGCCTGCCCGGTCGCGCGCCGCGCGGTCGGACACGCCGGCACCGCCCTCGCGGCCGCGGAACTCATTGCGCCGGTCCCCGCCTGGCACATCGCGCGAGAATTTCTCGCGGGTGGCATTGTCGCGGTAGGCCACGCCCTGGCGGTGACTGGCGTCGTGCTGCCAGCGCCCGCCCGCCTGTACCTTGGTGCGGTCGAAGTTGCGGTCGATATTGGTGGCCCGGTTGACATTGATGTTCACGTCGCCGCCGCCCCAGTTGCAGTTGCCGAAGATCGCCCCGGCGGCGGCCAGCCCGATGCCCCAGGCAAAGCCCGTGGCCAGCGCGGCGCCCGGGTAGTAGGCGGGATAAGGCGGCCAGTAGTACGGCGGGTAGGACGGATAACCCCAGGAACCGTAGACCACGGTGGGGTTGTAGGCCGGGACGTAGATGACCTGCGGGTCGGCCGGTTCGATGCGCACCACGGTCTGCACGCCCGGCGCCGCCGTGGTCGCGGGCTCGACAATGACCTTCTGCTGTTCGGTGGTCTTGAGGTTGCCGGATTGCTGGGCCTTGTTGCGCAGCCGCTGGACCGCGGCCAGCACGTCTTTCTCCTGGGCCAGGAAGGCATCGCCCAGCTTCTGCGTCCAGTCGAGCTTGTCGTTCATCGGCTCAAGCACCTGCGGGAAGGCCACCAGCGACTTCACGCTGACATCCCAGGGCTGGTCGGCCACGGCCTTGACCGCGGCGTCGCCCTTGACCTTGGGATTGGCCTTGACCCAGCGTGCCGCGTGCACGATCTCCAGCGGATAGGTGGAGGCCATCAGCACCTGCGACAACACGGAATCGGGATAGAGCGCGATCGGTGCGACCAGCGCCTCTAGCTCTTCGGGCTTGAAGGTGGGTGGCGGGTTCTGTAAGTCTTGGGCAGCGGCGCCGCCCGCTCCCGCTACCAGCGCGACCAACAGCCATGCGCAGCCGGACCTGAGCAGCCGCCTGACCAGAAAGGCCATGTTCCCTCCTCGCAGCCGGTGACGGAACCATCCGAGGCGTACTGGGGCAGCGCGCCGGGCTGGAGGATGTTCTCCAGCCGCGCGCCATTGCCAGCCGGCATACGGAGCGGATATTGCTCCATACGCGCTACGAAGGTAGTACGGAAGACATTGAAATTCAACCGAATTCCGGTCGCCGCCCGGCAAGGGTTGCGACAGGAAAACGGACCGGCATGAGGATTTCCCCCGATTTTGTTCCTATCGTAGAAACGAGCCGCCAGCGCGCATGCAAGCGGTACGCCCAGGTTTGAAGGTGCATGACCGGACCCTCAAGGCACCGGTACGTCAGTGGAGGAAGATCATGGCCAAGCGAAAAGGGAAGCGCCACGGCGACAACGGGAGCCAGGCGGAGCCGCCGCGCGAACCAGGCCCGGCTGAACGCCTCGATGAAAATCCGGACCAGCAGCAGCGCGAGCGCATGTCGGAGAAGGAATACCAGAAGGCGCTCTTCACCCTTCATGTCGAGCTGGTCAAAGTTCAGCAATGGGTGCAGGCCAGCGGCAGCAAGGTCTGCGTGGTGTTCGAAGGGCGCGACGGTGCCGGCAAGGGCGGCGCCATCAAGGCCATCACGGAACGCGTCAGCCCGCGCATTTTCCGCGTGATCGCCCTGCCCGCTCCGACCGACCGCGAAAAGAGCCAGATGTACGTGCAGCGCTACCTGCCGCACCTGCCCGCCGCGGGAGAAATCGTCATCTTCGACCGGAGCTGGTACAACCGCGCCGGCGTCGAACGCGTGATGGGATTCTGCTCCGAAGCGCAGGCCGACGAGTTTCTGCGCGCCGTCCCACTGGTCGAACGCGCCATCGTGCATTCCGGCATCATCCTGATCAAGTACTGGCTCGAGGTCAGCCCGGAGGAGCAGACCCGCCGCCTGCAGGGACGCATCAAGGACGGCCGCAAGCTCTGGAAGCTCACTGACATGGACTTGCGTTCGTACAGCCGCTGGTACGACTATTCACGCGCGCGCGACGCCATGTTTGCCGCATCCGATACCGACTATGCCCCATGGCATGTGGCCAATTCCAATGACAAGCGCCGGGCGCGCCTGAACATCATCACGCACCTGCTGGCACAGATCCCGTACCAGGCGATCGAACGCAAGCCAGTCAAGCTGCCTGCCAGGCAGAAGGCGGGTGGATACCGGGAGCCCGACTATCCCTATCGGTACGTCGAAGAGCGGTACTAGCTACTTCGGCAGCTTGCGCGACCTCCAGTTGCCGTCCTTCTCCTTGCAGTACCACCCGGTCCAGGCTTCGGTTTCGCCGGCCCGGCGGAATTCACTGCGCAGTTGCCGGCAGCGGTCGCCGTGGTCGCGCCGGGACTGCAATGGCGTGAAGGAACCTTCGACCTGCCGCTCGCGCGTGTCGGGCGGCAGCCTGAACGTCATGCGGGCGCCGTCGGCGCCCTGCTCCAGGGTCCTGCGGAAGACAGCCGTCAACGCCGTGAGCTGGTCCTGGGTAAGCGTGCCGACGATGGTGCCGCCCAGGTAGTGGTCAAAATAGGCAACGGCCAGCCCCGCCGACATTGCACCCGCCAGCATTGCGGCACTGCATGCCAGCGCGTGCAGGATCGTGTATCGCCTGCTCATCTTGCCTCCTCCGCCATGGCACGCCCCCAATCGGGCAAGCGCGGAAGCACCGGATCCACATGCCCGCCAGCCGCGGCAGCGGCCTATTCGAAGCGCTCGGTCAGCACCATCGCGTCCACCTTGCGCTGCTTCCAGAACAGGTGGTTGATGCGCGGCTGCAGCAGCCGCAGCGCGGCCCCATCGACCGAATTGAAATGCAGCGACACCGCCGGGCGGGTGCCGTCTCCCGGAACGCGTTCGATCTCATCGCAGGCCGGGAAGCCGTAGCGACCGATGAACTCCTGGATTTCCTCGTCGGTTGTCGCCGTATCGATATTCACAAGCATCAGCACACTCATTGACGTCTCCTGAAGTCTCGGGATGCCAGACAGCCCGGTTCCGATGCGGCCATGAATCCGCGGACCCATCTCCCCTTCCTATCTTTAAGCCAGGCCGGATCGGAAGGCAAACTTTGATTCCCGATAAGGAGTCCAGGGCAGATTCCGTCACCTGCGGCGGATTCGATCCGGCTGGCGCCGGACCGTGCCGACGCTAGCGCCCTGCCGCGCGGTAGCGCATCGCGAATTGCCACCCCAGTTCGGCCAGCGGCACCGCCTTCCTGCCTGTCTCCACGGCATCTGCCGCGGCGGCGTTGCCGCTCCTGGCACGCTGCCCGATGCCGTGCATGATCGCCGCGAGCCGGAAGAAGTTGTAGGCAAGGTAAAAGTCCCAGTGCTCGAGCGCGTGCGTGCCGTTGGTCTCGCCGTACCAGCGCAGGTAGGTTGCCTCGTCGGGAATGCCCAGCGCCTGCAGGTCGAGCCCTCCGATACCGCGCCACAGGTCGGCCGGGATATGCCAGCTCATGCAGTGGTAGGCCAGGTCCGCCAGCGGGTGGCCGAGCGTCGACAGCTCCCAGTCGAGCACGCCGATGACGCGGGGCTCGGTGGGATGGAAGACGAGATTGTCCATGCGGTAGTCGCCATGCACCACGCTGGTCTGCTCCGCGTCCGGGACGTGCTGCGGCAGCCACTCTGCCAGCGCCGCCAGCGCCTTGTTGTCGCCCATGCCGGTGTCGCGGCACTGGCCGGCCCAGCGCGCGACCTGGCGCGGCACGTAGCCGCCGCTCCTGCCATAGTCCGCCAGGCCGGCGGCACGGTAATCCACCCGGTGCAAGGCGCCGATCACGCGGTTCATCTCGCGGTAGATCGCGGCGCGCTGTTGCGGGGACTGGCCCGGCAGGGACTGGTCATAGACCACGCGGCCCTGCAGATACTCCATCAGGTAGAACGGCGTGCCAAGGATCGCGGAGTCTTCGCTGTACAGGAAGACCCGCGGCACCGGCACGTCGCTGTCGCGCAGCGCGCGCATCACGCGGTACTCGCGGTCGATGGCATGTGCGGACGACAGCAACTGGCCCGGCGGCTTGGTGCGCAGCACGTACTGCTGCGCGCCGCAGGCCAGCCGGTAGGTCGGATTGGACTGGCCGCCGGCAAGGCGCTCCAGGGTCAGTTCGGGCCGGTCGATCAGGCCTTCTGCGTGCAGCAGCGCTGCCAGGGCTGCGCTGTCGAAACCCGAACCGCCGGTGGCGGCGGGAACTGCGAGGGCTGGTTGCATCGGATCGCTCTCCTCGATTGCGGGTGGGCTCACAGCGAGCTGACCGCGTGGCCGCCGTCCACGGGCAGCACCGTACCGGTCATGTAGTCGGAAGCATCCGAGGCCAGCAGCAGCAGCGCGCCGTCGAGCTGGCGGGCCTGGCCGAGCCGGCGCTGCGGAATGCGCCCGATCATGGCCCGGCCGCTGTCGGTCTCGAAGAAGCTGCGGTTGATGTCGGTTTCGAAGTAGCCCGGCGCCAGCGCGTTGACGCGGATCCCGTGCCGCGCCCATTCCAGCGCCAGCGAGCGCGTCAGGTGGATCAGGCCCGCCTTCGCGGCGGTGTAGGCGGGAACCTGCTGCGCCACGCGCAGGCCAAGGATCGACGCGATATTGACGATGCTGCCGCCGCTCCCGGCCTCGCGCATCATCCGCGCCGCGCATTGCGCCACGCGCCAGGCGCCGTTCAGGTTGGTGTCGATCACGCCTTGCCAGGCGTCCTCCCCCACTTCCATGGCCGGCCCGGTGGTGGCGATGCCGGCGCTGTTGACGACCACCTGGACCGGGCCGAGCTGTTGGCGCGCCGTCTCGAACGCCGCACCGACCGATGCCGGGTCCCTGACGTCGAGCGCAACGACGCAGCCTTGCCCGCCCTGCTTGCGCAGGTCCGCCAGCACGGCCTCGCCTTCGGCAACGCGCCGCCCCGCCAGTGCCACCTTGCAGCCGGCGCGCGCCAGCGTCTGCGCAAAATGCAGGCCCAGGCCGCCAAAGGCCCCGGTCACCAGCGCTACCTTGCCCTCCAGGTCGGCAAACAGGCCGAGGTTGCGTTCTTGCTGGGTCATTGCTTGTCTCCTCTGCATTGGGCTCAGGCGGCTTTGAGCATGTCCTCGACCACCTTCTTGGCGTCGCCGAACACCATCATGGTCTTGTCCATGTAGAACAGTTCGTTGTCCAGGCCGGCGTAGCCGGCCGCCATCGAGCGCTTGTTGACGATGATGGTCTTGGCCTTGTACGCCTCCAGGATCGGCATGCCGGCGATCGGCGACTTGGGATCGTTCTTGGCCGCCGGGTTGACCACGTCGTTGGCGCCGAGCACCAGCACCACGTCGGCCTGGCCGAACTCGCTGTTGATGTCCTCCATCTCGAAGACCTGGTCGTACGGCACCTCGGCCTCGGCCAGCAGCACGTTCATATGGCCCGGCATGCGGCCCGCCACCGGGTGGATCGCGTACTTCACGGTCACGCCCTTCTCCGTGAGCGCTTCGGTCAGTTCTTTCAGCGCGTGCTGCGCGCGCGCCACCGCCAGGCCGTAGCCCGGCACGATGATGACCGTCTCGGCGTTGCCCATCAGGAAGGCGGCATCGTCGGCCGAGCCCGACTTCACGTTGCGCTGCGCCTGCTCTGCCGGCCCGCGCGCGGCGGTGGCGTCGCTGCCGAAGCCCCCAAGGATCACGTTGAAGAACGAGCGGTTCATCGCCCGACACATGATGTACGAAAGGATCGCGCCGGAGGAACCCACCAGCGAGCCGGCGATGATCAGCATCGGGTTGTTCAGCGAGAAGCCGATGCCGGCTGCTGCCCAGCCCGAGTACGAGTTCAGCATCGACACCACCACCGGCGTGTCGGCGCCGCCGATCGGGATGATGATCAGCACGCCCAGCACGAAGGCGAGCGCCAGCATGACCAGGAACGGCATCCACGCCTGCGTCAGGAAGAATGCAATGCCGAAGCCTACCATCGCCACCGCCAGCAGCAGGTTCAGCCAGTGCTGGCCGGCAAACACCACCGGCGCGCCCTGGAACAGACGGAACTTGTAGCGCCCGGCCAGCTTGCCGAAGGCGATCACCGAGCCCGAGAAAGTGATGGCGCCGACGAAGCAGCCAATGAAGAGCTCGATGCGGTTGCCGAGCGGAATGTCGTTCGAACCGGCAGTTGTGATACCGAAGGCAGCAGGCTCCGCCACTGCCGCCACCGAAATAAACACCGCGGCCAGGCCGATCAGCGAGTGCATCGCCGCGACCAGCTCGGGCATCTTGGTCATCTGCACCTTCTTCGCCACATAGGCACCGATACCGCCGCCCACCACCAGCGCGGCCAGGATCAGCGCCAGGCCGGTGCCCGGCGCGGACGGGTCCGCCCCGCCGGACAACAACCCACTCTTCAGCTTGAAGATCAGCGCCACCGTGGTCAGTGCCGCGACCACCATGCCGGTCATGCCGAAGACATTGCCGCGCCGAGCCGTGGTCGGGTGTGACAGCCCCTTGAGTGCCTGGATAAAGCAAACGGACGCGCCCAGGTAGGACAGCGTCACCATATTCATCGACAGGCCATTCATTGCGCTACCTCCGCCAGTTTTCCGCCGGGCTGACCCTTGGCTTCAGGCTGCGCCTTGGGTGCCTTCTTCCTGAACATCTCCAGCATGCGCTGCGTGACCAGGAAGCCGCCGAACACATTCACGGCAGCCAGCGCCACTGCCAGCGTGCCCATGACGCTGCCAACATAGCCCTCGGTCAGGCCGGCGGCCAGCATGGCGCCGACGATGATGATGGCCGAGATTGCGTTGGTCACCGCCATCAGCGGCGTGTGCAGCGCGGGGGTGACCGTCCAGACCACGTGGTAGCCCACGTAGATCGCCAGTACAAAGATGATCAGGTTGATCACCGTGTGGCTAACCATTTCCATCGATATCTCCTTGAATGCCGAATCAGCTGGCCAGCGCCAGTTCTTCGCGCCGTGTCATCAGGCAGGCCGCGACGATGTCGTCGTCGGTATTGATCACGAGCTTGCCGTTCTTGTCGAACAGCAGCTTGAGGAAGTCCAGCACGTTGCGGGCATAGAGCGCCGAGGCGTCGGCCGCGACCATGCTGGCCAGGTTAGTGTGGCCGATGATGATGACGCCGTTGTGGTTGACCACTTCGTCGGCCACTGTCAGCGGGCAGTTGCCGCCCTGTGCCGCAGCCAGGTCCACCACCACCGAGCCGGGTTTCATCTGCGCCACGGTGGTTTCCTGCAGCAGCACCGGCGCCTTGCGGCCCGGGATCAGTGCGGTGGTGATGACGATGTCGGCCTGGACCGCGCGTTGGTGCACCAGCTCGGCCTGGCGCTTCATCCAGTCCGGCGGCATCGGGCGGGCATAGCCGCCCACGCCCTGGGCGATCTCGCGCTCTTCATCGGTGAGGAAGGGCACGTCGAGGAACTTGGCGCCGAGCGATTCGATCTGCTCCTTGACCGCAGGACGCACGTCGGAGGCTTCGATCACCGCGCCCAGGCGCTTGGCCGTGGCGATGGCCTGCAGGCCCGCCACGCCCGCGCCCAGGATCAGCACACGCGCGGCTTTGACGGTGCCGGCGGCAGTCATCAGCATCGGCATGAAGCGCTGGTAGTGATGCGCCGCCACCAGCACAGCCTTGTAGCCGGCGATATTGGCCTGCGACGACAGCACGTCCATGCTCTGCGCGCGCGTGGTGCGGGGCGCGGCTTCGAGCGCAAAGGCAGTGATGTTCGCAGCAGCCATGCGCGCGTTGTTCTCGGCATCGAAGGGATTGAGCATGCCGACCAGCACGGCGCCAGGTTTCATCTGCGCCAGCTCGGCCTCGTCCGCTGCGCGCACCTTCAACACCAGTTGCGCGCCCAGTGCCTCGGCGGCGCTGCCGATGCGCGCGCCCGCGGCCTCATAGGCGCTGTCAGTCTGGCTGGCACGCATGCCGGCGCCAGCCTGCAATACGACCTGGTGGCCCTGTGCCACGTATTTCTTCACGGTCTCCGGCGTTGCGGCAACGCGCGCCTCCCCCGCCCGCGTCTCAGTCGGGATCCCTATCTGCATTTCAATCTCCTTTGGTCCCGTGCATTCCGTGCGTCGGGGGTGGACGGGCAACCTGTGTGCCGGGCGCCGCATGCCTGCTATCGAGTTGATGCGGCGCCGGTGTATGGCAGTACTTCTCAGCGGGGCACTTCCCCTTCCAGCGTGACGCGGTTCAGCACGCGGTCGGCGTTGCCATAGTCGTGCACGGCGTAGTGCATGGTGCAGCGGTTGTCCCACATCACCACATCGCCCTCCTGCCACATATGGCGGTAGACGTTGTCCGGCGTCACCGAGTGCTCATACAAAAAGTCGAGCAGCGGGCGGCTCTCCGCTTCGGTCATGCCTTCGATGCACTGCGCGGTGTCGGGGTGGCCGACATAGAGCGCCTTGCGCCCGGTCTCCGGGTGCGTGCGCACGATCGGGTGCACCGCTGTCGGCACCTTGTCCGAACCGGTCATCTTGGCCAGCCGCGCGCCCGAGAAGCGGGCCCGCAGCCCGTCGATCATGCGTTGCATCGCCGGCGACAGGCGCTCGTACGAGACGTACTGGTTGCACCACATGGTGTCACCACCGATGGGGATGGTGACCGCCGACAGGATCGATATCTTCGGCGGCACCTCGGTATAGATCGAGTCGGAATGCCAGGCCTCGGTCGAGGCGGTTTCCTTCGGGATCCTGGTGACCTGAGCCAGTTCCGGGAACTCGGTCAGGCCCTTGAGCAGCGGGTTGCCCTGCACCGGCTTGCCCCAGCGCCGGGCGAACGCGACCTGCGCGGCCGGCTGTAGCTGCTGGCCGCGGAACACCAGCACGCCGTGCTCCAGGAATGCCCGGCGCAGGATCTCGAAGCTGGCATCGTCGAGCGGCTGGTTCAGGTCGACACCGGTCACGGTTGCGGCCACGGAGCCGGTCAGCGGCTTGATCTGGATTGTCATCATGTCTCCTCTTATCTATCGCTTCTCTGTGGAATCAGTCGACCAGCAACACGATCTTGCCGACGTGCTGGTCTTGCTTCATGTACGCGTGCGCGGCGTCGATGTCGGTCATGGCAAAGGTCCGGTCGATCGGCAGGCGCACGCGGCCCGCGCGCAAAAAGGGCAGCATGTCGCGCGCGCAAGCCTGGATGCATTCCAGCCGCTCCTGTTCCGTGCGGGTGCGGAAGGTCACGCCGATCAGCTGCAGGCGCTTGAGCCAGAGCTGCGCCAGGTCGATCTGGGCGGTTGCCGAGCCCAGCCGCGCGATATTCACCAGGCGGCCCTTGACCGCGAGGCTCTTCATGTTGGCCTCGAACACCGGGCCGCCGACGGTATCGATGATGATGTCGACGCCCTTGTTGTCGGTGGCCTGCAAGACCGCCTCGACCTGGTCGTCCCGCGAGGCGTCGATGCCGACATCCACGCCGAACTGGCTGATCTTGTCCAGCTTGGCCGCCGAGCGCGAGGACGCGATCACGGGCCTGGCGCCCATCAGCGAGGCGATCTGGATCGCCGCCATCGCCACGCCGCCCGAGGCGCCGTTGACCAGCACCGACTCGCCCGCCACCAGGCGGCCGTTGGTGACCAGCGCGTCATGCGCGGTGATAAAGACGTTGGGGAACGCCGCAGCATCGATCCACGACAGGCCGTCCGGCACCGGGATCAGCGCCAACGGGTCGGCCACCACATACTCCGCCTGGCAGCCGCGGCCGTGGCCCATCACACGGTCGCCCTTGCGCCAGCCGCTGACGCCTTCACCGACTTCGGCGATCTCGCCGGCAAATTCGACGCCGGTGGTGATGGTGTTGCCCGAGCGCAGTTCCTTCGCCTGGTTGATCTCGCCACGGTTGAGGCCGGCAGCGCGCACCCTCACCAGTACCTGCCCCGCTGCCGCCACCGGCACGGGGATATCCTGCACTTCGACCTTGCCGCCCTCGGGGCCCGGCACTACACGGACTGCCTTCACTGTTGTCTCCTTTTCCTGTCTCTCGACGTGTCTCTTGCTGTGTCTGTACTTGCTATGCGCGTCCCAGCGCCGTCGCGCGGATCAGCGACAGCAGTTCCAGCGCCCGTTCGGCAGCAGCTTCTCCACCCGGATGGTTGCCGCGCACAAACGGCGGCCGCGTGTCCTCGATGGCGGCCAGCGCGTGCAGCGGCTTCTCCGCCGCCACCGCCAGCCGCCGGAATTCATTGACCGTCAGCAGGTAGGTGTGGAACACATCCGCCAGCGGCGACGTCGCGCCCAGCTTGTGCAACAGCGCGTTCAACCAGTGCGTGCCCGCCAGCATCGCGCCTTCGATAGTCATCTCGTAGTCGGCGCTGGTGCACTTCTGCAGCGACGCCTCGATGCTGCGCGCCATCGCCATGTGCTGCTCAATGTCCATGGGCGTCTCCCTCCATGCGCGCTGCCAGCAAGTCCAGGCAGCGGCGCAGCGCGGCATCGCAACCCTCGGCAATCTCGGCGGTGGGTGCCAACCCCTCGCGCAGGCAGGGGTCGCGGTAGTGCTCGATGTGCGCCATCGCTTCCATCATCCCGGTGATATCGGCAGGCACCGGCCCCTCCACTTTCGGGCGGCCGACATGCAGCACGTCGCCCAGCGGCCGGAACGCCGGCTTCAGGCTGCCGTCGGGCTGCGGCACCAGGTAGACGCCGGGTTGCGTGGGGAACCGGTCGTCGTCCAGCGTGATGCCGGCCTGGTGCAGTGCTGCATTGACGGCATGGGTGCCGGCGGTCATGCCTGCCCAGAACCACAGGCCGAAGTCCTGCAGCGGATCCAGGCGTGCGCGCAGGGCCTGCAGCTTCGCGATCTTCTCCTTGTGTGACACGACGTTCATGTCCGCCTTCTCCTTGATTCACTGCGTCGATGCTCCGGCGAAAACCACATCGCCGTTGTCATGACGATAGACAGCGGCCGGACCGATGTCAACAAACTTCTATATAGGACTTTCACTCCGGGAGTAGTGGTTTTCGCTAATCATCCCGATTTATCCTTGACTAAATGCCAGCAGGATCCCTACATTTGATCTCAACACCTATACAGGAGTTGATAAATGCCACGAGCCATCGTACTGAACCCGGCCGACAATGTGGCCACCCTGCTGGACGCCGGCCAGGCCGGCGAGGCCTGCGCGCTGGAAGGCGAGCGACAAGGCAGGCTGGTGCTGCTGCAAGACGTGCCGTTCGGCCACAAGATCTGCATCGCCGACACGGTGGAAGGGGAATCCATCGTGAAGTACGGCCAGGTCATCGGCCGCGCCAGCCGCGCGGTGCGCGCCGGAGAACACATGCATGTTCACAACATCGAGTCGGCGCGCGCCCGCGGCGACCTGCAAAAGGGGTAATGCAGATGACAACAACCTTCCTCGGATACCCGCGCGAGAACGGCGCGGTCGGTGTGCGCAACTGGGTTGCGGTGGTCTCCGTGATGGACAACTGCAACCCCGTTACCCGCACCGTTGCCCGCACCGTGGGCGGCTGCATCCCGGTCACGACGCTGTTCGTGCGCGGACAGTTCGGTGCCGACCTGGATTTCGCATTCGAGTCGCTGGCCGGCCTGGGCCGCAATCCCAATATCGCCGCGGTGCTGCTGGTGGGCCTGGAGGAATCGTCAACGGAAGAGGTCGCGCGCCGCATCCGCAGCACCGGCAAGCCGGTCGAATGCGTGCACCTGCAGCCCGACGGCACGGTCGCATGCATTGCCGAAGGCACGCGCAAGGCCAGCCGTCTGTCGCTGGCCGCGTCGAAGGCGCGCCGCGTGCCATGCCCGGTGTCTTCGCTGGTGATCGGCGTCGAGTGCGGCGGTTCCGATACCACTTCCGGGCTGAGCTGCAATCCGGTGATCGGCCGCATGGCGGACATGGTGGTCGCCGGCGGCGGCACTGTGATCATTTCCGAGACCTCGGAGTTCATCGGCGCCGAGCACCTGTTCGCCGAGCGCGCGGCCGATGGCCGGGTGCGCGAAGCCTTCGTCACGGCGGTGCGCAACATGGAAAACCTGGCGATCTCGCGCGGCGTCGACATGCGCGAGGACCAGCCATCGCCCGACAACAAGCGCGGCGGCCTGACCACGGTCGAGGAAAAAGCGCTGGGCGCGATGGCCAAGGCCGGCACCAGCCCGCTGATGGGCGTGCTGCGCTACGGCGAGGCGCCGCAGAAGAAGGGACTGCATTTCATGGACGCGCCGGCCGCGGCAGTGGAGAATCTCACTGCGCTGGCCGCCGGCGGATGCCAGCTAACCTTCTTCGGCACGGGGGTGGGCAATCCGATCGGCAGCATGGTGGCACCGACCGTCAAGGTGTGCGGCAATGTCAATACCCTGCACACCATGGCCGACAACATTGACTTCGACGTCAGCGGAGTCCTGCAGAACGGGGACAAGATCTCCGACCTCGGCGAGCAGCTGTTTGGCTATGCGATGGACGTCGCATCCGGCACGCGGCTGACCAGCGAGGTGCTCGATATCCGGGAGACCGCGGTCAGTCGATTCGCACTGAGCCTCTGAACAACCATGACCAAACTTCGCAGCGTCTCTGACGCGATCATCCGCTCCATCGAATCCGGCGACCTGCGCGAGGGCGATCGCCTGCCCTCCGAGGGCGAGCTCGCCAGCTTCCATGGGGTCAGCGTCGGCACGATCCAGAAGGCATTGGCGCGGCTGACGCACTCCGGACTGATCACGCGCGAACAGGGACGGGGCACCTTTGTTTCCGGGACGCGCGTGGCGCCGGCGGATGTCCGTTACCTGCGCTTTCGCGATGAACAGGGCAACGAGCTGCCGTCCTACGTCCACGCGCGCTCGGTAAAGCGGATCAAGCGCAAGGGAGCGTGGTCGGAGTTCCTCGCCGGTGACGGCTACGTGCGCATCGAGCGCGTGATCAGCGTCGGCGGCCGCTTCGACCTCTACAGCGAGTTCTGGCTGCGCGAGGAAGACTTTGCGCAACTCGGCGGGCTGGACCGCGATGCCCTGGAGAAGAACCTGCGCGAGCTGATCGGCCAGCGCCTGTCGCTGCCGACGCTGCGCGTGGACCAGTGGATCCGCTTCGGGCCGGCCCCGGCCGCGGCCGCGCAGGAACTTGGTCTGGATCCCGAGGCGCCGGCATTCATCATGGAGTTGCGTGGCTACACGCTGCGTGACCAGCCGCTCTACTACCAGTCGGTCTACGCCGCCCCGTTCGCGGAGCGCCTGATGATCGTGCGGGAGAAATCGACATGAGTATCCGCTGGAACACCAACAGCCTTTCGCGCTGGGCCGCCGCCGTGTTCGAGTCGTGCGGCGTGGCGCCGGACCAGGCCACCGAAGCCGCCGCCGCGCTGGTGCGCAGCGAACTGCGCGGCTACAAGACGCATGGCCTGACGCGGATTCCCTCCTATGTCGAACGCCTGCGTGCCGGCGATTTCAACCCGCGCCCCGAGATGTCGCACAAGGCCTTCCCGGGCGGCGTCGTGCTCGACGCCGACGGCGCCATGGGCCAGATCGCGGGCCCGCGCGCCGTGCAACTCGGCCTGGAGGCGCTGCAGTCGAGCGCGTCGGTGCTGGTTGCGGTGCAATCGTGCGGCCATCTCGGCGCGCTCGGTATCCCGGCATTGCTGGCGGCCGAGGCCGGCGCCTTCTGCATGGTCGGCCAGCGCACGCCGCCCGTGCTCGGCATGGAAGGCTTTGCCCGCGCCGCGATCGGGCACAACCCCATCGCCTTCGGCTGCCCGTTGCCGGGCGCGGCGCCGATCGTGTTCGACGTGGCCTGCAGCGTCGCCGCCCGCGGCCATATCCTGCTGGCCGCGCGTGAAGGCAAGCCGATTCCCGCGGGCTGGGCGCTCGACGCCGACGGCCATCCGACTACCGATGCGCAACGCGCGCTGGAAGGCTCGCTGTTGCCCACCGGCGGGCACAAGGGCATCGGCATCGCCATGATGGTGGAGTGCCTGGCCGGCGCCATGGCCGCCACCGCGGACTCGCTTTCCCCCGCGCGCAACACTGTCAGCGGCGCCGGCGCGGTCGGCCGCCAGGGCGGTTTTGTCTGGCTGGTCAAGCCGGACGCCTTTGCCGGCAAGGAGCTGTTCGCCGACTACATGGCGCAGTGGACCGGCAACTATCTTGCCGCCGGCGGCGCCGACGCCCGGCTCCCCGGACACCGCGGCGAAGCGCTCGAGCGCGAAGGCCGCGAGCAAGGCATCACCCTGCCCGACGCGGTCGTCCGGGCACTGGATACGCTCGGCCGGGAACTCGGCATCCCCCTCCCCGGCTAGCGCCGCTTCCGTCACCAGTATTGCCAGGAATCCGGGTGCCAACGCACGCCGGCAGCCCCCGCTCAACCCTGTTTGCCTGAAACCGCCCTTATGAATGCTCCAATCCTCCCCGACGTTGCCCGGCAGGCCCTGCAAGCCGTGTCGATCGACGACAAGTACGCGCTGGACTCCGGCCGTGCCTACATGAGCGGCGTGCAGGCGCTGGTACGCCTGCCGCTGCTGCAGCGCAAGCGCGATGCCGCGGCCGGCCACAACACCGCCGCCTTTATTTCCGGCTACCGCGGATCGCCGCTCGGCACCTATGACCAGGCGCTGTGGCAGGCAAAGAAGCATCTTGCCGACAACCACGTGGTGTTCAAACCCGGCGTCAACGAGGAACTCGGCGTCACGGCGGTATGGGGCTCGCAGCAACTGGACTTCGAGGCCGTCAGCAAGCGCTACGACGGCGTATTCGGCATCTGGTATGGCAAGGGCCCCGGCGTCGACCGCAGCGGCGATGCGCTCAAGCATGCCAACCTCGCCGGCACCTCGCCGCTGGGCGGCGTGATCGCGCTCGCCGGCGATGACCACGTCTCCAAGAGCAGCACGCTGGCCCACCAGAGCGATCACACCTTCATGGCGTGCGGGCTGCCGGTGTTCTTCCCGTCCAATGTTCAGGACATCCTCGACCTGGGCGTGCATGCCCTGGCCATGAGCCGCTTCAGCGGCCTGTGGGCCGGCATGAAGACCGTGCAGGAGGTGGTGGAATCGGGTGCCTCCGTGACCACCGACTCGGATCGCGTGCGCATCGTGCTGCCGGAAGACTTCGCCCTGCCCGACGGCGGCCTGCATATCCGCTGGCCTGACGATCCGCTCGCGGCCGAGGCGCGCATGATGGAGTTCAAGTGGCCGGCCGCGCTCGCCTATGTGCGCGCCAACCGCCTGAACCGCAACGTGATCGAGGGATCCAACGACCGCCTTGGCATCATCGCCAGCGGCAAGGCCTACAGCGACACGCGCCAGGCCCTGCTCGACCTCGGCCTGGATGACGCCACCTGCCGCGCGCTCGGCATCCGGCTGCACAAGGTCAGCGTGGTATGGCCGCTGGAGCCCGACAGCGTGCGCGACTTTGCGCGCGGGCTGCGCGAGATCCTGGTGGTCGAGGAAAAGCGTCCCGTGATCGAGCAGCAGTTGAAGGACGAGCTGTACCACTACCCACCCACCGCCCGCCCGGCCGTCTTCGGCAAGTACCACCACGCCGACGGCGCCGGCGGAGAATGGAGCCACCGCAAGCCGGCCGAGGACTGGCTGCTGCGCGCCAAGGCCGATCTCTCTCCCGCGCTGGTGGCCAAGGCCATCGCGCAGCGGCTCAAGGCGCTGGGCGTGCCGGCCGACGTGGTTGCGCGCATGGACGTGCGCCTGCAAGAGATCGAAGCCAAGGAACGCGCCACCGCCCAGGGCGATGCGCGCGCCACCGACCGCCTGCCGTGGTTCTGCCCGGGCTGCCCGCACAACACCAGCACCCGCGTGCCGGAAGGCTCGGTCGCGACGGCCGGCATCGGCTGCCACGGCATGGTGGTGTGGATGGACCGCTCGACCACCTCGTGGTCGCAGATGGGTGGCGAAGGCGTGCACTGGATGGGCCAAGCGCCCTTCAGCAAGCGCACCCATATGTTCGCCAACCTGGGCGACGGCACCTACAACCACTCCGGCCTGCTGGCGGTGCGCCAGTCGATCCACGCCGGCGTGAACCTGACCTACAAGATCCTGTTCAACAGCGCCGTGGCCATGACCGGCGGGCAGCCGGTGGATGGCCAGCTCGACGTGCCGGCGATGACGCGCGAACTGGCCGCCGAAGGCGCGCGGCAGATCGTCGTGGCCACCGACGAACCGGACAAGTACAAGGGCGTCAGCAATCTCGCCGCCGGCGTCACCGTGCGCCACCGCGACGAGCTCGATACCGTGCAGCGCGAGCTGCGCGAGGTGGCGGGCGTGACCGTGATCATCTACGACCAGGCCTGCGCCACCAAGAAGCGCCGTGAGCGCAAGCGCGGCACCATGGTCGATCCGGCCAAGCGCGTGGTCATCAACGAGCTGGTGTGCGAAGGCTGCGGCGACTGCTCGGTGCAAAGCAACTGCCTGGCGGTGCAGCCGGTCGAGACCGACTTCGGGCGCAAGCGCAAGGTCAACCAGGATACCTGCAACAAGGACTTCTCCTGCACCAAGGGTTTCTGCCCGAGCTTTGTCACGGTCGAAGGCGGCCAACTGAAGAAGCCCGCCACCACAGCGAGCGGCCGCGCCACGCCGCCGGCCATCCCGATGCCCACGCTGCCGGATGCCGACAAGCCGCAGCGCATCGTGGTGGCGGGGATCGGCGGCACCGGCATCGTCACTATCGGCGGCGTGCTGGGCATGGCCGCCCACCTCGAAGGCAAGGGCGTGATCACCCAGGACGCAACCGGCATGGCGCAGATGGGCGGGGCCACCTGGAGCCACATCCAGATCGCCGCCAGCCCGGATGCGCTGCACGCGAGCCGCGTCGACATGGCCATGGCCGACCTGGTGATCGCCTGCGATACCGTGGTCGCGGCCAGCAAGACCTCACTGGCCGCGATGTCGCCGGCGCGGACTTATGTGGCGCTGAACAGCCATATCACCCCGACCGCCGCCTTTGTCCGCAACCCGGACTGGGATCCGCAGACCGGCGAGGCCGTGGCGCGGATCGCGCAGTCCGTTGGCGACGGCCAGCTCGCCAGCTTCGACGCAGAACAGGTGGCGAAGCAACTGCTCGGCCAGTCGATCTACGCCAACCTGCTGCTGCTAGGCTATGTGTGGCAGAAAGGCAAGGTGCCGCTGTCGCACGCGGCCCTGATGCGTGCCATCGAGCTCAACGGCGTGCAGGTCGACAGCAACAAGGCGGCCTTCGAATGGGGCCGGCTGTGCGCCCACGATATGTCGAAGATACCCGCGCAGCCGGCCGGCTCGCAGGTGATCCAGTTCGTGCGCAAGGTGCCGGTCGAGGAACTGATGAAGAAGCATGCCGACTTCCTGACCGGCTACCAGAACCGGGCTTATGCAGCGCAGTACGAGTCTTTCGTGGGCCGTGTGAAGGCGGCGGAATCGGTCGTCGGCGGCACCCGGCTGACCGAAGCCGTGGCCCGCTCGCTGTTCAAGCTGATGGCCTATAAAGACGAATATGAGGTGGCTCGCCTGCATACCGGCGCCGCATTCCGCCAGCAGATCGCGTCGATGTTCGAAGGCAAGGTCCGGCTGGTCCATCACCTGGCCCCTCCCCTGTTTGCGCGGAAGAACGAGGCCGGCGAACTGGTCAAGGGCACCTATGGCCCATGGATGCGCACCGCGTTCGGCGTAATGGCCCGGTTCAAGGGCCTGCGCGGCACGGCATTCGATCCGTTCGGCTACACCCTGGAGCGCAAGGAGGAGCGGGCCCTGATCGGTGAATTCCGGCGCAGCGTGGAAGCCTTGCTGCCGGCACTTTCCGCGCAAAACCTTGACCTGGCGCTGGAGATTGCCCGGCTGCCGCAGGATATCCGCGGCTACGGCCACGTCAAGGCGCGCAACCTGGCGGCCACGCGCACGCGCTGGGAGCGGCTGATGGCGCAATGGCATCAAGGGAGCGCAAAGCCGGGACAAATCAAAGCTACTGAAGCGGCATAAACCAAAGACTGAACCAACGAAAGCCCCGTCACCTTCATCGGGGCCCGTCAGAGACAGCGAGGAGACAACAGATGAAATCCGTACTGAACCGTTTTGGCCGTACCCTGGGCGCGATCGCACTGGCTGCTTGCGCCACCAGCGCGCTGGCACAAGGCGGCTATCCCAACCGGCCAATCCGCATCATCGTGCCGTGGCCGGCGGGCGGCGGCGTCGATGCCGTCACCCGCACGGTGGCCGAGAAGATGACCGCCAGCCTCGGGCAGCAAGTCGTGGTCGACAACCGCCCCGGGGCGACCGGCAATATCGGTGCCGGCATGGGCGCCAAGGCGGCGCCGGATGGCTACACGCTGCTGGTCGCCAGCGCGCCGATGGCGATCAATGCCAGCCTGCACAAGAACCTGCCCTTCGACATGGGCAAGGACTTCGCGCCGCTGGGGCTGATGGCAAGCTCGCCGTACATGCTGGTGGTCAACCCGTCCGTGGGCGGCTCGGTCAAGGAACTGGTGGCACGGGCCAAGGCGGAGCCCGGCAAGCTCAGCTATGCCTCGCCCGGCCCGGGCACCCAGCAGAACGTGATCAGCGAGGTGTTCAAGGAAACCGCGCATATCAACGTCGTGCACGCGCCGTACAAGGGCGGACCCCAGGCGCTGACCGACATGGTGGGCGGCCATATCCACATGATGTTCCACGGCGTGCCGGCGGTGATGCCGTTCGTCAAGGGCGGCCAGCTCAAGGGCATCGCCGTGGCCGGCAAGCAGCGGCTGCCGTTGTTCCCCGATGTGCCGACCATGGCGGAAGCAGGCTTTCCGGGCATCGAGGCCAGCGAATGGTATGGCCTGGTCGCGCCTGCCGGCACGCCCAGGGAGATCGTTGCGCTGCTGAGCAAGGAAATCGACAAGGCGCTGAATGCGCCAGGTGTGCGCCAGCAGCTTGCCAGCAAGGGCTATGAGCCAGCCAGCCAGAGTTCTCCGGACCAGCTTGCGACGTTCATGGCGGCAGAGCTGAAGAAATGGGCGCTCGCCATCAAGCAGACCGGGTTCCGGCTGGAGTAGCCGGCGCGCGGCGCAACCAGCCTGGACCGTAACGGTTCAGGCTGGCTTGCCGACGTAATCATCCACCGCACTGCCCACCGTGGGGTGGAAGTTCTTGTCGCCAATCGCCTCCATCAGCTCGAAGCGCTTGAGCTTGTCGCGCACCGGGTCCTTCATCTCGGCAAAATGCAGCGCGATGCCGCGCTCGCGCAGGATGCCGCTCAGTTCACGCAGCATGTCGGCCGAGGTGACGTCGACGCTGGTCACCGGTTCGGCCGCCACCACCACCCTGCGCACGGGTGTCGGCGATTCGTCGATCGCTTCCATCAGGCGCGCCTGGAACAGCTCGGCATTGGCGAAGAACAGCGGCGCATCCCAGCGGAACAGCAGCAGCCCGTCGATGCGCTCGGCATCCGGGTAGCGCTTGGTGTCGTGGTAGCCGCGCAGGCCCTCGACACGGCCGAGCACGGCATAGTGCGGCCGCCAGCCGTCCCACAGGAATTCGATCACTGCAAGGACCACCGCCAGGATGATCCCCGGGATCGCCCCGAACACGGCGACCGCGGCAAAGCAGACCATCGACAGCCAGAACTCCCACTGCTGGATGCGGTAGATGCGCTTCAGGTCCGCGAACTCGAACAGGCCGATCGCCGCTGCGATCACGACCGCAGCCAGCGCGCTGTTGGGCAGGTACTGCAGCAGGTTGGGCGCGAACATCAGCAGCACCGCCACGGCCAGCGCGCCGACCACACCGGTGAGCTGGGTCTTCGCGCCCGCGGCTTCGGCCACCGGCGTGCGCGATGCGCTGCTGCTGATCGGAAAGCCCTGGAAGAATCCCGCAGCCAGGTTGGCGGCGCCCAGGCCGACCATCTCCTGGTTCGGGTCGACGCGGGTGTTGGTGCGCGCGGCAAAGGTGCGCGACAGCACGCTGGTATCGGCGAACGAGATCAGCGCGACAGCAATGCTTCCCAGCAGGATCGCAACCAGGTCCGCGCCACTGACCCAGGGTACGACAAAGCCCGGCAGCCCTTGCGGGGTCTTGCCCAGCACTTTCACCCCGTGCTGGTCGAGATCGAACATGCTGACGGCCAGCGTCGCGACGATCACGGCAATCAGGATGCCGGGCACGCGCTCGAAGCGCTTCAGCAACAGGATCAGCACCAGGCTGCCCGCGCCGACCGCAAAGCTGTACCAGTTGGTCTCGCCGGCCAGGATCGCCTGGCCGAGGCTGACCATCTCCCGCAGCGGGCCGGCGTCTTCGATCGAGATGGCGAACAGCTTGGGCAACTGGCTGACCAGCACCGTGAGCGCGATCCCGTTCATATAGCCGTAGCGGATCGGCTTGGACAGCAATTCGGTAATGAATCCCAGCCGCAACAGCCCCATCACGATGCAGACCACGCCCGACACGATCGCCATCATGCTGGCCACCATGACCGCGCGCCCCGGATCGCCGCCGGAGACCTGCAACACCACCGCCAGGATTGGCGCCGCCAGCGCCGAATCCGGCCCCAGCACGAGGATCCGGCTCGGGCCAAGCAGGGCATACACCAGCAGCGGGACCATGGTGGCGTAGAGCCCGTAGACACCGGGCACGCCGGAAGCCTCGGCGTAGGCGATGCCGACCGGCACCAGCATGGTCGTGAGCACCAGACCGGCGGCGAGGTCTTTCGGCAGCCAGGCCGGCTGATAGTTCTTCAACACCAGCAGTCCCGGGAGCCAGCGCAACCATCCGGGTGCCTTGTCGACTTCGCGCTGCGCGGCGGGGGTCAGGTTCTGGGGCTGCATGGGTCGAGTTCTGCCCTGGGCAGGCAAGGAGTATGCATCGACTATAGGAGGTCGCGCTTCGACAAATGTGCGTCGAAGCAAAGAAAAAAAGGATTTTGGATTGCGCTGGCGGCGCCAGGCCGAGGCCCCCGCGAGCCGCTCCGATGCTGCATCGCAACACCTCCTCGTGCTGCCATGCTGCCTGCGCAGGTCTCCGCGCTGTCGACAACCATCAGTTTCTGACAATCCCGCGACGGGCACATATGATGGTTGTCTGGCGGGCATGCCCCGTTTATCCATCACCGGGGAGAGAACGATGCCGATATCCAAGAGATGCCTGGTAGCCGGCCTGGTGGCACTGGGCTGCGCCTCGGCGGCGCTGGCGCAGCGCGCATCGACCGAGGGTGCCGCGAGCGCCATATCGGATGCCGTTCAGGGCGGGACCAATCCCTATCGCCCCCCGTCGGCCGCCACCCAGGATCCCGAAGAGGCCGCACGCGCGAAGTGCGAGGAGCTGAAGGAGCAGTACAACGCCACATCAAAAAGGCGTTCGTACCATTCCGCCCCGGGCACGCAGAACGCGCAGGGCCGGACCATCCCCAAGATCGAACGCGACAAGACGCGCAAGCAACTGCAGCAGGCGTACCGCGACAATTGCACCTAGCCTGGATCTGTCTGAACGGCGTGGTGGAAGTGGCGGACGGTTCGCTGCAGGATGCAAATCGGAGCCTGCGCCCTGCCGGCCAACGTCAGCCCTTCAGTTCGATCAGCAGATCCTTCGCCGCCACGCGATCCCCCTGCTGAACATGGACTGCGGCGATTTCGCAGTCCCGCTCGGCCGCGATATGGGTCTCCATCTTCATCGCCTCCAGCGCCAGCAGCGTCGTGCCCGCGGCCACGCGCTGCCCCGGCTGCACCGCCACCGTCACGATCGAGCCGGGCATAGGCGCGGCCACATGCAGCGGGTTGTCGGGCTCGGCAACCGGACGGCTATGGCGCGCTGCCGCCGCTTGCGTGGCGCTGCGCTGCTCGACCAGCGTGGTGCGCGACTGCCCGTTCAGCTCGAACTGGACCTTGATGACACCCTCTTCGGCATCGGGGTGCGTGCCTTGCAGCGAGACCAGCAGGGTCTTGCCGGCGGCGATGTCGATCGCCACTTCTTCCTGCGGCTGCAGGCCGTACAGGTATGCCGGCGTGGGTACCACCGAGGTGTCGCTGTAGTTGCGCACATGCGCGTGGTACTCGCCGGCCTGCTTCGGATACATCAGGTACGAAGCCAGCTGGCGGTCGTCGAGCGGCTGCTCGCACGCCGCTTCGGCCGCGGCGCGCGCCGCGTCGAGGTCGACCGGCGGGATCTGGTCGCCGGGCCGGTATGGCACCGGCGGCTCGCCGCGCAGCACCTTGCGCGACAGTTCCGCGGGGAAGCCGTCGGGCGGAAAGCCCAGCTCGCCCTTGAACAGCGACACCACCGATTCAGGGAAGGCGGTTTCCTTGGCGGGATCGCACACATCGGCGGCGCTCAGGTCGTTGGCCACCATCATCAGTGCCAGGTCGCCGACCACCTTGGACGTCGGCGTCACCTTGACGATGTCGCCGAACATCTGGTTGACCTCGGCATAGGCGCGCGACACCTCGGTCCAGCGATGCTCGATGCCGAGCGAGCGCGCCTGCTCGCGCAGGTTGGTGTACTGGCCGCCGGGCATCTCGTGGCGGTACACGTCGGCGGTGCCGGCGCGGATTTCGGATTCGAACGGCGCGTAGTAGCGGCGCACCCCTTCCCAGTACATCGACGCTTCGTGCAGGCGCTCCAGGCTGAGGCCGGGATCGCGCTCGCTGCCGGCCAGGGCCGCGGCGATGCTCGACAGGTTGGGTTGCGAGGTCAGCCCGCTCATGGCGTCGAGCGCGCCGTCGACCGCATCGCAGCCGGCCTCGATCGCGGCCAGCGCCGAAGCGGCCGAGATGCCGCTGGTGTCGTGGGTATGGAAATGGACCGGCAGCCCGGTCTCTTCCTTGAGCGCCCTGACCAGTGCCGCCGCGGCCTGCGGACGGCAGATGCCGGCCATGTCCTTGATGCCCAGCACATGCACGCCGGCCTGCTTCAGCTCGCGCGCGATGCCGACGTAATACTTCAGGTCGTACTTGGCACGCGACTTGTCGAACAGGTCGCCGGTATAGCAGATCGCGCCCTCGCACAGCGCACCGCTCTCGCCAACGGCATCGATCGCCACGCGCATGTTGCGCACCCAGTTCAGCGAATCGAACACGCGGAACACATCCACGCCGGCACTGGCCGCCTGGCGCACGAAGAAGCGCACCACGTTGTCCGCATAATTGGTGTAGCCGACCGCGTTGGAGCCGCGCAGCAGCATCTGGAACAGCACGTTGGGAACGCGCTCGCGCAGTTGCTCAAGGCGCTGCCACGGGTCTTCCTTGAGGAAGCGCAGCGCCACGTCGAAGGTGGCGCCACCCCAGCACTCCAGCGAGAACAGCTGCGACAGTTCGCGCGCATAGAACGGCGCGATCGGCAGCATGTCGGCGGTGCGCATGCGCGTGGCGAACAGCGACTGGTGCGCGTCGCGCATGGTGGTGTCGGTCAGCAGCACCTGCTTCTGCTCCAGCATCCAGCGCGAGAACTTCTCCGCGCCCAGCTTGCGCAGCCGGTCGCGCGTACCGTAGGGCAGCGCGCCGCTGGTGTCGAAGGCGGGCAGGACCGGTGCGGGCAGCGGCAGCGATGGCAGCGTGCGGCCGCTCATCTCCGGGTGCCCGTTGACGCTGACCTCGCCCAGGTAGCGCAGCAGCTTGGTGGCGCGATCCAGGCGCTTGGTGAACGCCAGCAGTTCCGGCGTCAGGTCGATAAAGCGCGTGGTGACGTCGCCGGACCGGAACGCGGGATGGTTGATGACGTTCTCGAGGAACTGCAGGTTGGACGCGACGCCGCGGATGCGGAACTCGCGCAGCGCACGGTCCATGCGCCGGATCGATTCGGGCGCGGTCGGCGCCCAGGTGGTGACCTTGACCAGCAGCGAATCGTAGTACGGCGTGATCACCGCGCCGCCGTAGGCGGTGCCGGCGTCCAGGCGCACGCCGAAGCCGGCCGCGCTGCGGTAGGCGGTGAGGCGGCCATAGTCCGGCAGGAAACCGTTCTCCGGGTCCTCGGTGGTGATCCGGCATTGCAGCGCATGACCGTTGAGCGAAATCGCTTCCTGCACCGGCACGCCCGCGGCGCGCACGACGATCTCGCCGTTTTCATTGCGCGTGTTCTCGGTCATGCCGATATGGCCGCCTTCGGTCACGCGGATCTGCGCCTTGACGATATCGATCCCGGTGACCATCTCCGTGACCGTGTGTTCGACCTGGATGCGCGGATTGACCTCGATGAAGTAGAACTGGCCGGAGTCGGCATCCATCAGGAACTCGACCGTACCGGCATGGGTGTAGCCGACTGCGCGCATCAGCCGCAGGGCCGATTCGCACAGCGCGGCCCGGCCGGCATCGTCGAGGTATGGCGCGGGCGCCCGCTCCACCACCTTCTGGTTGCGCCGCTGCACGGTACAGTCGCGCTCATAGAGATGCACGAGGTTGCCGTGCGTGTCGCCGAGCACCTGCACTTCGACATGGCGCGCGTTGCGCACCAGCTTCTCGACATACACCTCGTCGTTGCCGAACGCAGCCAGCGCCTCGCGCCGCGCCGCGGCCAGCGCCCCCTCAAGGTCCTGCTCGCTTTCCAGGACCCGCATGCCGCGGCCGCCGCCGCCCCAGCTTGCCTTGAGCATCAGCGGATAGCCGATGCCGGCAGCCAGGCGCTTGCACGTTTCCAGGTCATGCGGCAGCGGATCGGTTGCCGGCATCACCGGCACGCCCGCGTCGATTGCCGCGTTGCGCGCCGCCACCTTGTTGCCAAGCTTGCGCATGACCTCGGGCGACGGGCCGATCCAGCGGATACCCGCGTCGATCACGGCCTGCGCGAAGTCCGGGTTCTCTGAAAGGAAGCCATAGCCCGGATGAATGGCATCGACCTTCGCCTGCCTGGCAATGCGCAGGATATCGTCGATGTCGAGGTAAGCCGCCAGCGGCTTCTTGCCCTCGCCGACCAGGTAGCTCTCATCGGCCTTGAAGCGATGGAGCGCGAGGCGGTCTTCCTTCGAATAGATTGCCACCGTGCGCACGTTCATCTCGGCGGCCGCGCGCATCACGCGGATCGCGATCTCGGAACGGTTGGCAATCAGCAGGGAGCGGATAGGGGCGTAGTCCATGGGATGCAGGGAAGCGAACCAGCCGCGCGCAACCGCCGCGGCAGGGTCAGGTGATCGGGGATGCAGCACGGGCGCAAGGCTTGCCCGGGCTGCTAGTCGTATTGGGCAAATGGGGCGTGCGAGTCCATCCAGTCATAGTGCGCCGATGCAGCGGCCCACGCCCAGTTGGCACGCTTTGGCAATGGCTGGTTCCGATCGCCATGCTCGTTTCGGTTCTGGCCGGCAAGTGGCTGATCGCCGTCCCCGGCAAGCTCGTGGCTGTGCGCGCGGGCTCCGATTCTTCCGTAGTACATCGTGGTGCCTTCCTCATCAAGACCAGGTTCGCCTGCCCACGACGCAGCGCGATGCAGGGCGACGGCAGGTTTGCAGGCACGATGAAATACGCGCCCGTCCCGTCCTGCTGCCGCAAGAACCGGGCCACGGCCGGTTCAGGCACCATCCCATTGATTTGGCGGAGGATTTTCTTCCGAGGCCGGCCTAACGAATTTCAGAAATGAAATTTTTCATTTCATGGATGCCGCGGCCAATGCGCGATGCAGCACCTGTGGCGCGCGGCAACCGGGAGTGCCGGCGTGGGCAACGTGGCCAGGCTGACGACGCCCGCCCGGCCACGAATGCAGGCCTTCAGCAGGCAGCGGCCTGGGGCGCCGCCAGTGCGCAGTATGCGGGGGTGCCGGCCTTGGCAAGGCGGGCACAGTACGCCGGTTCTTCCGTCCTGGCGATGCGTGCGCAATACGCGGGCTCTTCCGCCCTGGCCATGCGCGCGCAGTACGCGGGCTCGTCCGTCCTGGCGATGCGCGCACAGTACGCGGCCTCTTCCGCCTTGGCCATGCGTGCGCAGTATGCCGGCTCCTCCGTCCTGGCGATGCGTGCACAGTACGCGGCCTCTTCCGCCTTGCCCATGCGTGCGCAGTATGCCGGCTCCTCGGTCCTGGCGATGCGTGCACAGTACGCGGCCTCTTCCGCCTTGGCCATGCGTGCGCAGTAAGCGGCCTCGTCGGCCGCTGCCCGGGCGCAATATGCGGCAGACGTCAGCGGGCTGCCGAATTCGCGCATGCTCAGCGCATCGCTCGCAGCGGCCATTTGCAGGAGGCGGGCCTCGTCTTCCGGACCGTCGATGCCGACGTAGGGGTCGTGGTGAAGGACATAGCCGAAGATGCGCTCGCAATCGCTGGCATAGCGCCTGGTGTCCAGGATGTGGGCATGCCAGAAGGCATCCACCTGCTCGCTGGGGACGGCGGGCGTGTCCGGATGCTTCGCCGCCAGCTTGAGGAATTGCCGGTAGCCGCTCTCCGCCTGCTCCAGCGATTCCGGCGACCAATGCGCATGCTTCTGATGCAGCAGCTTGGCCTTCATCCTGGAAAAGTCCAGGGCGTCGATGGCCTGCCACATGATTTCAATAGTACGGTCCTGCATGATCTAGCTCCCTGTTATTGGACTGCTTAAGCACGCACCGGACTGACGGGCAGTCAGGCGCGCATCGGTTGCGGTCCATGCTCGAGAGCGGGACCGTTCTCCATGCGGCTGGCCAGGAAGGCAGTGATCTTCGCTGGCGGCAGCGGATGGCTGAAGTAGTAGCCCTGCACTTCGTCGCAGCCTTCGCGGCGCAGGAATTCGAGTTGCACCTCGTTCTCCACGCCTTCGGCGACCACTTCGAGGCCAAGCCGGTGGCCAAGGCCGATCACCGCGCTGGTAATCTGCGTGTCGCTGCGGCTTTCCGGTATGTAGCGGACGAAGCTGCCGTCGATCTTGACCGTATCGATCGGGAAGCGGCTCAGGTACGCGAGCGAGGAGTAGCCGGTGCCGAAGTCGTCGATTGCCAGCCGGACACCGGTGCGCTTCAGGCGCGAGAGCCAGCTGGACGCCTGTTCGGCATCGCGCATGACCATGCTCTCGGTGAGTTCAAGCTCCAGCAGGTTGCCGGGCAGCCCGGCTTGCCGCAGGGCATCGATGATGGTCAGCCTGAGCGACTTGTCGGCGAACTGCCGTGCCGAAAGATTGACTGAAACACGCACCGGCGGCAGTCCCTGCGCGCGCCATGCGGCATTCTGCCGGCACGCTTCGCGCAGGGCCCAGGCACCGATCTCGACAATGGCGCCGCTCTGCTCCGCGAAGGGAATGAAATCTCCGGGCATGACCAGGCCGAGTTCCGGGTGGCGCCAGCGGATCAGTGCCTCGACCGCCGTGCACGCCCCCGACGCGAGCGCAATGCGCGGCTGGTAGTAGAGGATGAATTCGTCCTGTTCGAGCGCGCGGTGCAGGTGCGACTCCATGTCGATGCGCCGCTGCAGCGACGCGCTCATGCCCCGGCAGTAGAACTGGTAGCCGTTCTTGCCGAGCTGCTTGGCACCGTACATGGCCAGGTCGGCATGCTTGAGCAGGGTCTGCCAGTCGCTGCCGTCCTCGGGGAAGGAGCTGATGCCGATGCTTGCCGTCATGCGCAGTTCCGACTCGTTGACGACGAAGCCTGGCGCGAGCGCAGCCTGGATCCGGGCGATGGTCCGGTCCAGGATCGTCGAATCTCCCTTGGGGTCCAGCAGCACGACGAATTCATCGCCGCCGAAGCGGGTGATCAGCTCCACCTCCTCCAGGCTGCCGCGCAAGCGGTCGGCCATCTCGCGCAGCACGATGTCGCCGGCGTTGTGGCCGATGGTGTCGTTCACGACCTTGAATTCGTCCAGGTCCACGAAAATGACATGCAGGGCCTGGCCGCTGGCGCGGGCACGGGTCAGCGCCTGCTCGAACTCGGCCTTGAACATGAGGCGGTTGGGCAGCCCGGTAAGGGCATCGTGATTGGCGATGAAGCGCAGGTTTTCCTCGGCCTGGCGCCGCAACAGGAAATGCCCGGTCTGATTGGCAATGCCGCTCGCCATCGCGAGCGCATGCGTATCGGGGCTGCGCTTGCTGCGGGAATAAAGTTCGACCACGCCGAGCGTCACGTGGCCCCGGCTCAGCGGGAAGGCGAACACCGTCCGGATGCCGCCGGCGTCGAGCCACCTGGCTTGCGGATGCCGGGCCATCGCGCTCCGGCTTGCATACCATTGCGGCGCCTGCAAGACCACGGCGCCGGCCGGCAATGCGGGGCGCTCGGCGAGCCAGGGCTGCAGCGTCTTGACGCGGGCCAGGTAGACCGGCGGCAGCTTCAGCCCCTGGCTGTCATCGCCAGGCCAGAAGGTACCGGCCTCCCAGTCCATGCCTTCGAGCAGCGTGTGGACGATCTCCTCCAGCACCTCGATCTCGCTGGTGGCGGTGGCCAGGTGCAGGGCAATCTGGTGTTCCTGCGTCCTGGCCTGCTCGGCGGACCTGCGCTGGCTGATGTCCTGCGCGGTGCCCCGCAGCACGGCGCTGTCCGCCGCCCCATGCGCGTGGCCGATCAGGTGCAGCCAGCCCCGGCGTCCGCGCCGCGACCGGTAGGGGCACTCGAACTCGAACGGCTGGCGATCCTGCAGGGCTGTCCGCATCCTTTCCCGCAGCACGGCGCGATGGCCGGCGTCGATCGCCTGGAACAGCGCTTCCGGAGTCGGCTTGTCGCCGCGCAAGCCTAGCAGGCGCGCCATCTCCTGGGAAAAGTGCGCGCTGTCCTGGTCCAGGTCGATGCGCCAGTCGCCCAGGTGGGCAATCTGCTGTGCCTCGGCAAGCGCGGCCTGGCTGTCGCGCAGGCTGTGCGTCATCTGGTCGGCCACGGCCACGGCGCGAGCGCGCGAACTCGACAACGCGTAGGCCAGCCACCCCAGCAGCACGCTGATGATCGCGCCGGAAATCACCACCAGCCCCGGCAGGTAGCGCTGCGGACCACTGATGGCCTTGGCATCGGCAGCAAATGCAATCATCCAGCGCCGTCCGCCGAAATTCCGCACCACGCTCTTGGCCAGGTCATGCTGGCCCGGGGCCGCCTGGCCGTCCGCCAGTACTGTCGCGCCATGCGCGGCACTGGCGTGGACGGCGCTGCCGCCGGCAACCCGGCTGCGTTCCCTGGCCGCCAGGCCGGTCACGCTGTCATAGAGCAGGTTGGCTGCGGAAGGCGGAACCGCAGCCTGCGCGAAGTCTCCGGCATCATGCACGCGGAACCGGATCCGGCGCAGGTTCTCATTGCTGACCAGGTCCTTCAGCAGGTCATCCACCCGGATCCCCGCGCCAACCGAGCCGACATAGGCGCGCCGGCGCGCTTCCACGGAATCCAGCTCGGGCACCTTGCGGTACACCGGCAGGCGCAGGGCGATGCCCACATGCGGGTTCTTTGCCTCGCTGAAGATCAGGCGCCCGCTGCTGACTGACTGCCCGGTATCGCGCGCGCGTTCCAGCGCGGCCAGGCGGCGTGGCTCGGCGCCGATGTCGATGCCGATCGACGCCAGGTTGAGGGCGAGCGGTTCGACATAGGTCAGCACGAAATGCCCCGGCCGCTGGCTGGGAGGGCGGACGTTGAACGTCACGCCCGCCTCGCGCAGGATCGGATCGCTGCGCTGCCGGGCGACAAAGGCGTCGATCTCGGCCGCCGGCACGTAGGGCGCGTAGTTCAGCGTCTGGAAACCGGGATAGCGCTGCGGCAGGTTCAAGCCGCTGACGAAATCGCGAAACTCGCCGCGCGAGACATGGTCGCTGGCGCCGAACAGCGCCTGCATGGTCACCAGTACATCGGTATAGAGGCGGATCCGTGTATCGATCTGCTGGATCACGTCGCCGGTATCGTTCTCAAAACGCAGGCGGACGTCCTTCTCAAGCAGGTCGGTGCAGAATGCATAGACGACAGCCGTCGTCATCAAGCCAAGCAGCAAGGTGCCCGCGGTGATGGTGCGCGACCCAAGCCGTCCAAGCGGGCGCAGCGCGCGCGCAAGCGTCTGGCGCAAGATTGTTTCCCCCCGGATGTCGATGGCAACCATGCGGCCGAACGTCCGTCACCAACGACTGATGCTAATAGTGCACTTATTGGCTGGGGTTTCTATTCGAAACCCGCGCTCTTATATGTCTTAACAATCTATAACAAGCGGGGAAAAACGGGCCCTGATTATCGCGACGTAAACACCCGACTTAAGTGGGGTTGCAGTTTTGCGAGATGCGGATCAGGACGACGGCTGCGGCACGGCGTGGCCCAGCGCCACCGCCAGCAGGAACTGCTCCTGCGATGGATCAAGCCCGAGGACGTCGTTCAGAAGCGTGTCGAAGACGCCGCCGAACGGGCGCGCGCTCAGCCCCAGCGCGGTGGCGGCAAGAATCAGGTTCTGCGACAGATGGCCGGACTCAGCCACCAGCATGCGATAGCCCCCCTCGCCATACTTGTACTCGTGCCGGGGAAAGTACCCGGTCAGGCAGATCAGCGCGGCACAGCCCGAGATCATTTCCCGTTCCGCCGGCAACATGGCTTCGATCAGGCGCTCGCGGGGCAGCGGCCGCACGCATTCCAGTTCCCCCTCATCCGGGCAGAGGTGATAGATGGCTGGGGGGAGCCCTTCCACATTGAGTATGACCGGGTAGATTTCGACCGCGTAGAGCCCTCCGCTTGACGGATAGGCGCGTAGCGTGGCGTCGCGCGAGGCTCCGCTCAGGATGCCGGTCGCGCCACAAGCGATCTGGAGCAGCGCGTCGAACGGCTGGCGGGAAACCGGCAGGCCGGTATAGGCGCGCTGCGAACGCCGGGCCCGCGTGATGGCATGGAAGGCCTCGAGCTCTGCGGGGACGGATCGCCCGAGCGTCGTTCTTGGCGCGCCAGGATAAGCGCGATGCCCACCGTCAGTTGCCAGATGCAGGACGGCATCGCGGTCCAGGCCGCCGCCGGCAAGCACACCCTTTTTTGTGAGGGTATGCAACAGCCGGCCGGCGGCCCTGCCCGAGAGGTCGATCACGCCGGCGTCGGCCAGCGCGCGCAGCAGGGCATCCCCGACGCCGCGGTCGGGAGGGGATAGCCGGTCCAGCAGCTGTGCGACAGTGTGCCCGCCGTCCATGGCGCGTAACAGGCCAGCCAGCACCGCGGCCGCACCAGCCACGGCGACTTCGCGCCGTGTGGCGCGCATCAACACGCAGCCCGGCTGTGGCTCAAATGCCGGCTCCTCGCAACGCAGGGCGAAGCGCGTGGTGCTGTCTGCGTCGGCCCAGCTGCGTGCAAAGGGAACAAGCGTCGGGCATAGGGCGCCGACGTTTGCTCCGCCGGCTGGCGTCCAGGTGGTCTGCCGCCTTTCAGGCACCCCGTCTATCAGCAGGCCAGAATCGAAGACATACGAGACCGCCGTCTCATCAAACATGGTCAACCTGAAGCCGGCGGATTCAGGCATTGGGCCAGGCGCCGGCACGGCGGCCTCTGCTGTGGCTGCTGTCGCTGCTGTCGCTGCTGTCGCTACTGTCGCTACTGTCGCGCCGGCGCGCCGTGTCGCGTCGGCGAGCCGGTCACGCAACACCGTCTGACCGGCTAGGTCCCGCGTTGCCTTGCAGGCGGCCAGACCGGCCTCGTAAGCTTGGCAGGCCGGCGCCGGCCGATCGAGCGCCAGCAGCGCGTCGCCCAGGTCGCGTTGCAGCATGGCCGCCAGCCCCGTGCGGCTGGCGCCCTCCGGCGCCTGTGCAAGCGTCCCAAGGGCCTGCTCAAGGAAACGGACCGACTGCTCGAGCCGATGCGCCAGCCGCAGTGAGTGCCCGAGCCGGCCGAGCACGACGGCGGCGCCGAAGGACTCTCCCTGGCCCAGCGAGGCCAGCGTGGCGAACAGTTGTGGAACACGCAGGTGCAGTCCGTGGAAGAGCAGATACTCCGCCCGCGGCGCGGATGCCGTCGCAGCGTCGCTCGCGGCGTCGGCCTGCATGCCAGCCACGTCTGCCAGGACACCAAAGGCATGCCAGATCTCGGGCGCATCCGGATCAAGTGCAACGGCAGCGTCCAGGGCATGCTGCACCAGGCGGCGGATATCCGCCGCCGGTGCCGACCCGACCAGGAGCCGTGCCAGCGCACATGTGTGCTGAAGCCGGCGCCGCGACGGGACGGCGCGCACATCGAGCTCGAGTGCCTCTCGATAGCATGCGATCGCCTCGGCTGGCCTGGCGGCGCGCGCGAGACATGCGCCCTTCTCGCCGAGGACCTGCGCTGCCCGCGCGCAATCGCCCAGCGCACGGAACGCGCTTGCCGCCTGCGCATAAGACAGGCTCGCATCGGCGTCACGCTGCAGCGATGCGTCGAACTTGCCAAGCCGATGCCAGGCCTGGGCCACAAATCCCGCATCGCCCGCGTTCCTCGCGGCGGCCAGCGCGGCTTCATAGGACTGTCTTGCCTGCTCAATGTCGCCCGAGGCGCGGAACCCGTCCCCTAGCGCGGCATGCAGCATGTAGACAAGCCGGCCAACGGCCCGCGCGGGTGCGAGCCGTTGCGCCAGCGTGAGCGCGGCGTGCAGCTGCGACATCGCCGCGTCGAAGCGTGACGCCCCAAGCAGGCACTGTCCAATCCGCTCGAGGACGACAGCGCGCTCGAAAGCGCGCGCCTGCGGCAGCCGGGCTTCGATGGCCTCGAACAATTGCCGGGCATGATCCCAGTTCTGCGCCTGCAGCATTTGCTGCGCCCGCTCGCACGCGGCCGGATACCACGCGCGGATGTCCTGGTTTTTCGATACGCTCCGACTACCGGCGCTAGCGCCCTGTGTCCCTGAACTGGCCATTGGTCTCATCCGACAGATCTCCGCGCCGACAATGTGGCAGGCAAGCCCGCCCGGAGCCCGAGCGGTCGTCCGGACGCAGCTTGCGACAGCGGGACTTTATATTACGGCGCTACGCGGATGAAATCCGAACGCTCCCGCACCTCGAGCATCGGCGGCCCCACGGTGTACCACGTCTTGTGATGCGCTGTCTGCGCATGCGCTTCGATGGCGGCCTGGTCCCGATAGACTTCGTAGTACATGATTCGGGTGGGATCTTCCGGGTCGACCAGCACGTCGAACTGCAGGCAACCCGGCTCGGTCGTTCTTGCCGCTTCGGCATTCGCGTTCAGCGCTGCCATCAGTTCCTCCACCTTGCCCGGCTTGATGCGGCAATTGACCACCAATACGACGTTTCCTTCACTCATGAATCTCTCTCCTTAGTCACCGCCGCTGATCCGCACTTCGGCTCGAACGGCGTTTGTTGTGGGTCATGGCAGCATCCCGGATCGCACACAGTGCTACGATCCTAATGCTATTATCATTATACTTATATAGACCAGCACAGCAAGCCAACTTCGCGGCAATCGACTATCGTTGCAGCGCACGAACCAACAAGGAGAGGCGATCTAGTCTCCTGTGCGCGCCAGTGATCGTTATGTTGTATAATATTTTTATTATGTTCAATGCAACAGCCGTTCGCCGCCGGCAGGAATATCCTACCCATGGAAACCAGTCATTTCAGCCGCAAGCTTCCGCTCTGGTACCAGGCTTGTGAGTCGATCCGCGCGGAGATCTACAGCCGGCTGCGTTCCAGCGAACTCCGCCTCCCGCCCGAGAGCCAACTTGCAGAAGAGCATGGCGTCAGCCTGATCACCGTCCGGCAGGCATTGACGGTACTGGAGAGCGAGGGCCTGATCACGCGGACTCGCCGCCGTGGCACCGTCATCAATCCACTCGAAGCGCAGCCAAGGAAGGAGATGAAGGTCCTGGGAACACTGGCGACAGTGTTCAATCACGACTCGGCTGCGGAACTCGACCTGCTTGAGAAGCTTCTGGTCGTCACCCCCGAGGACCTGAAAGCGACCTTCCGCGACGCGACGCACCTGACCTATATGCGCCGCCTGCGCCATGACAAGAACGGCCCGATCAACTACGCGGTCAATTACATGCTTCCCGAGTTCGGTGAGAACATCACCGAGGCGGATATGCAGAAGATGCCGATTCCGCGGATCCTGCGGGACAAGTTCAATGTCAATGTCATGCGCATCGACTACAGCGCCAGCGCAATGGAAGCCTCCGCCGATATTGCGAGCCACCTCCGGGTGCCGCCGAAAAGTGCAATCCTGAATCTGGTGGCGACGGTCTTCGATCATACGGAGCGCGTGGTCGATGTCGGGCGGATCTATTGTCCCGCGGGCAAGTTCTCCTTCGATATCTCGATCGACATGTCATAGCGGCCGCGCATGCGCGGCCGGCGCGCCCGCTCTCAGAATCTGTGCTTGATGCCGATCTCGCCGCCGAAGTGTTTCGGCCTGGCATTGCTGTCGTGCACGATGTCGGCATACAGCGAGGTGCGCTTCGATAGCGAGTAGTAGTAGGCGATACCGGTCTTTTCCATCAGCGTCCGATCAGAAGTGGTATCCCTGAGCTTGCCGTGGGAAATGTGGATCTGGCTGTTCCGGATCGGAATCGTGGCGCCCAGGATCAGGGACACGCGCCGGTTCCCCGTATCGGTCATGCCGCCGCCCATCGAGGCGCGCAGCGTAAATGCCTGCGTTTCATAGACGCCGGTGACCATGTGCCAGATGGCCCTGTCGCCGCCAGGCCGGTCGTATCCATAGGCTGCGAGGACGGAACCGGCCCGGTAGGAAACGGAGAAGGAAACCGGACGATGCGGCACCTTGTTGCCCTCGGCCTCCGCGACCTGGCCAGAGAACGTCAAGCCGTCGACATCAAACTGATAGTTAACGGATTTGTCGTTGTATACTCTACCGATGCCGCCGGTGCTGATCAGGAACATCGACATCAACGTGCTGTTGTAGAGCGGATCCGCGGGAATCTGCACGTTCCAGCTCGCTGGCGTGTATTCCCGCCCGACCCAGAACCGCCCGAACCGGCCGAGAATGCCCACCATCGAGCGGTCATTGAACAGCCGGGTCGGATCCCGCATGGCACCCGTGTCCCCGGCAAAGCGGTTCTCCACATTGAAGAAGGCCTGCATGCCGCCCCCCAGGTCCTCGGTGCCCCGCAGACCAAAGCGGTTGCCCGATCCGTTCTGCATTGCCCAGGCGCCCTTGCCCGGGTTCTTTGCGATCGCAATATCGATCACGCCATACAACGTCAGCGATTGTCCCCACGCGGTACTGCAGAGGACGAAAAGCAGGAAAGAGACTAACAATTTCATCGGACCACGCTCCCCCATCTGTTGCCTTTGGCACTTCAGGCATATTTATTAAGAATATTTATAAATCTATTGGGCGGGACAGCCTCCTCGCTACACCGCCGGGTGGTCCCTCACATCATGTCTTCAAAGGAATTGATGGACATCTGCGTGCCGCGCAGAACACCGCCGGCGTCGAACTGGAAATGAAATACCGCGATCTGCGTCACATACTGGAAGCGGTAGGACCAGATTTCACGCTTCTGCAGCGCGTAGTACTGGATCGGCAAGCGGGGCTTGCCGAAACGCGCCACCACATCCTGCTTGGCCCACGCGCCCGGCCTGGCCTGCTGCAGCTCCTCCATCGTCAGCATCTGGCGATAGTCGACCAGAGCGCCATCCGTATCGAAATCCGCGGCATAGACGAAGAGTCCGAGCGGCTGGCCCGAGTACAGCCAGCGGCTGCGCCCGTCATGCAGCCGAACCTTGTCGGTGGGTTCTCCTATCCTGGCCTGCAGCGTCTGCGCGGAAATGCCGCGCACCTCCTGCAGTTCAACCATGGTCGGCGCAGCGGCGCAACCGGCCAATGCAAGCGCGGCACCGGCACTTGCCAGAAAACCGCCGAGCGCACTCAATCGGTCTATTTCCTTTTTCATCAGCGATTCCCAGAGGGGTGAGGAATCCCCGGGATGAATCCACGGGGCAAATGGGGAACAGGAATTCCCGCAGACAGAGGCTGACGGCGCAGGCCCTGCCTGCGCCGCTGATGCCGTCAGGCGCCCAACCTACGGCCTGAGCACGTAAGCCGGCGCGGTGGCGTTCTGCCCGATATAGGAAGTCGATCCCAGGAAATTGGGCCGATACGGTTCGGCATGGCTGTTCAGGCCCGCCGGCAGGGTGCCGACCAGCGCCGGGCCGTTGATGCGCGCCAGCACGCGATCCCTCGCCCGGGTCACGTCCCTGAGCAGCTTCTGCACGTCCCAGCCGACCAGTTTCCTATCGCGGTACACGATCTTTCCGGCAATGACCACGTCGCGCACGTTGCGCGACTCCATCAGCGTGACCACGGTGCCGGGAACGTTGTTCATGGGCGCGGTGTTGAGCGTATTGGCGTCGAGCACGACGATGTCGGCCTCTTTTCCCGGTGTCAGCGTGCCGACCTTGTGAAGCAGTCCTGAGCCCGCGGCGCCGGCAATGGTCATCATCTCGATCACTTGCCGGCTGGTCACCAGCTGCGGCGCCTTCAGCCCCTGCGGGTCGCTCAGCGGGAACACCAGCTCGTTCGCCAATGCCCGTTGCAGCGTGAATGCGGAACGCATCATCGAGAACGGGTTGGTCGTCATGTTGGTTTCCGTGTCCGGGCTCAGGCTGGGCAGGATGCCGTAGTTCAGCGCAAGCTGGAACGGCGGCATGCCGTGGCGCATCTGCATTTCCACCAGCGGCGAGATCGAAACGTGCGCGCCCCGGTCGGCAACCAATTGCCAGGCGCGCGACCTGACGTTATCCACGCCGATCTGGGCGACCGGCTCGTCCTGCCACAGCGTGCAGTGAACCAGCGTGACATCGGACCAGTCGGCGCCGTTGCGCGGATCCTGCGCAATGCCCTCGACGACTGCGCCGTGCGCCGCGTGGTTGTTGATCCAGGCGCCGAACTCCCGCGCGAGTTGCCAGCCCGTGTAGTTCTGCTTCTCGCGCGTGCGCGGATCGACCACCGGGTGCCAGTCCAGCATCGCGCCCAGCGTCACCAGCTGGTCCTTCGAGCTGAAGTACGTCTTGGCCAGCCGGCCCAGCCCGAATGACGTATCGCCGCTGCGGCCGGGGTATTCATAGGACTGCTCCGGGAACTGCGCCGAGCGGTCATTGCCCCATCCGTAAGCGTAGACCGCGCGTTGGCCCGAATCGAAGAGCGCCTGGATCATTGCGTCGGTATGGTCCGGCGTGTGCGATGACTGCGAGGTATCCGTGATCGTGGTGACGCCCTGGGTGATCTGGCTGAGGGACGACACCAGCTCGGCGATGTAGCAGTCCTCCGGGTCCATGGGCGGGCGCCCGAGATCCCAGATGGGCGGCTGGCCCGGAACGGGCGGATTCGGCATGAATCCCGGCGTCCAGACCTCCTGGATGGTGGTGGTATAGAACTCGCCCGGCCATTTGGCGACCGGCTGCTGGCTATTGGCCGGTATGGCGCGGATATGGATGCCATCGGACAACGCACTGCGCATCAGCGTCTGGTACTGATGCTGGTGCGTGCTGATGAAGCCGGGCATCACGATGGTTCCGCTGCAATCGATGACCTGCGCGTCGGTCGCTTCCAGATGCGGGGCAATGGCCACGATCTTCTTGCCCTCGACCAGGACATCCGCCTGTTCGAAGTCTCCTACCTTCTCGTCAAGCGTGAGGACCGTGCCGCCTTTCAGCAGCAGGCGCGCGCCGCGGTTCCCGCCGACTTCCGGGCTCCGATACGCCTGGCTGTATGCGCTGCGAGCCGATGCCTCGCTGACCGCGTTGTCGGCTCGATTCTCCTGCCCTGCTGCATCCGCCGGCGGCCATTTACCGACTCGCCCGGATTCGCCTTGCTCATTCATGCTCCGACTCCAGATATGAAGGAAATATTTCCCTGTGGCTGGCGCCTGGACCTGGCGCCATGCCTGCATGCGACTGACGCCTGGCTAGGCTGCAGGCCCAATGCGCAGGTCAATGCTGGCGACGCCTGCGACCACGCCGTGCAGGCTGTCGCCGGCACGCACCGGCCCGACGCCGTGGGGCGTTCCCGTATAGATCAGGTCGCCCGGCCCGAGGCGATAGTATTTGGAGAGATCGGATACCAGCTCCGCCACGTTCCAGATAAACATCGAGATATCGCTGTCCTGCTTCGTCTCGCCATTCACCGAGACCGCGATCCTGCCGCTTTGCGGGTGACCGATTTCCGAAACCGGCACGATCTCCGAGACGATCGCGGACTCCTCGAAATCCTTGCCCACCTCCCACGGCCGGCCCTTGTCGCGCGCGGCGAGCTGCAGGTCGCGCCGCGTCATGTCGAGCCCGCATGCGTATCCGAACACGCAGTCCCAGGCCTCGGCGGGCGACACCCTGAACGCAGGCTTTCCGATCGCGGCAACCAGTTCGATCTCGTGGTGATAGTTGGCAGTGGCCGGCGGATACGGAACGACCGAGTCCGTGTGCGTGATGGCGAAGGGACTCTTGGTGAAATAGAAGGGCGGCTCAGGCGAGACTTCCCTGCCCATCTCCCTGGCATGGTCGGCATAGTTCAGCGCGACGCAGAAGATGCGGCGCACATGGTAAGGCTGGGCGCTGCCACGAATGGGCACACGCGGCAGCACCAGGCTTTGCGGGTCGAATTCAAGTGAGGTGTTCATGTTCGGCTTGATAGTGGTGTTAAGCGGCGGCTCAGGGGACGACGCGATTCAGCAGTGCCTCGGAAGGCTCCCCGCCCCACGGCGAGACAAAGCCCTGGGCGATGTCAACGCGCTTGCGTCCCGAGCTTGCGTTCAGCAGGTCGCCATGCGCGTAGTGTTCGTGAACCATCCCCCAGGGGCCGCCCCAGTAGTCGAACACCTGGTTTCCGAGCAGGTGGCGTCCAACGCCATAAAGCGGCTCGTACCTTCCCTTCGCTTGCAGGTGCTCGTGGCCGGTGAAGACGTCGTCGAGGTCAACCACCTCGAAGGCGAGATGGTTCAGGCCCGCGGTGGCATTGCTGAAGAACATCGCCACGTGGTGGTCGACGAACTCGTCGCCGCAGTCGCAGCGGTTGAACGACCCCAGCACGTTGTCCGGGCTGCCCTCGTACACCTCCTCTGACGGCAGCAGGCCCAGCACATGCCAGTACCATTCCAGCGTCTCCTGCAACCGGGGGGTGAAGATGACGGCATGGCCGAAGCTCCTGACCCGGGCGGGCCCCATGTGGATCCGGTCCAGTACGCCGACCGTCCGGCCTTGCTCCGGATGGCGATGCGTAATCGGAAGCTCAGGCAGCGGCGCGATGCCGTGGACGACTTCGATCAGGTAGCCGTCGGGGTCGCGCAGGCGCACGCGCTTGCCGCCACCGGGCGCGTCGATCGGCCCCACCGCGGAGGCGCCAGGCACCCGCGTCAGCTTCTCCAGGTCTGCCTCGCTGCCCGCGCGGTAGGCCATGCCCAGGAAGGCAGGGCTGCCCTTTTCCGTCACATGGATGTATTGCGCGGGCCCGGTGCCGCGCATGTACAACGTATTCTCGTTGCGCGCGACGCGCACCATGCCGAAATCGAGCAGGAATGCCTCCATCCTGTCCAGATCCGGTGCGCGCAGCCGCCCGTATGCAACGCCGGTTGCCTTGATGATGCTCATCATGTCTCCAGGTATTGGCTGGCCGCTCGTGGGCGGCCGAGCCTTGTGCCGATTGTTGCTAAGCCGCCTCGGTCTCGGCTTCGAGCGTGCTGAAATTGCCCGGCGAAATGACCTCGAGGCATTCGAAATCGGCCGACCAGTCCAGCGCGCCGTGCGTCAGGCCGCCAGGCTGGTACATGCAGTCGCCGGCCTTGAGCGTGACTTCGCCGTGGCCCTCGTGCCAGAGCTTCATCCATCCCTTGAGCATGTAGACGACCTGCAGGTCTACGATGTGCCGGTGACCGCCGATGGGCGACTCCATCGACGCGGTGGCACGAATCAGGTGCACCAGGTAGCGGCCGCTGGTCGCCTTGCGCATGCCGAGATCGCAATACTCGAAGAAGCCCCGCCTTCCATCGCTTTCCCAGTTCAGATCCTCGCCTCTGAGGATCGTCAGTTTCTCCACGTCTTCCATCATGTCTCCTTGTCCAGTTTCCAGAAGATTTGCGCCCGTGCGGGTTGCCGTGCCGGACCCGCAGCCCGCCCGGCGCTATGCCACCGGATTGGCCAGCGTGCCAAGTCCGGCGATCTCGATTTCGATGCGGTCCCCTCGCTTGAGATAGACCGGCGGCGTGCGGCCGGCGCCAACGCCTTCCGGGGTGCCGGTGCTGAAAATGTCGCCCGGCTGGAACCGGTACCATTTCGAGAAATACGAGATAAGCCTGGGAATCCGGCAGATGAGATCGCTGGTGCCGCTGTCCTGCATGACCTTGCCGTTCACGCGCGTGGTGATCGCCAGGTCGTGGGGATCCGCGATCTCGTCAGCGGTAGTCAGGACTGGACCGCATGGCGAAAAGCTGGGCAGGTTCTTGCCGAGGATGTTCCGGTCCCATGCGCGGATGGACTGGAAGCGCTCGGTCGAGGAGAACACCTCGGCTACCCAGTTGCGCGCCGACACGTCGTTGACGATGGTGTAGCCGGCGACATACTGCATCGCCGACGCTTCGTCGACGTTATGGCAGGTCCGTCCGAACACGAAGGCGAACTCGCCTTCGAAGTCGACCTGGTCCGGAAACTGCGGCGGAATCAGGATTGGCTTCTCGTGGCCCGTCAATGTGTCGGCAGGCTTGATGAAGGCGGTAGGATTTTCCGGCAGCGGCACGTCCGGATACTCGCGCATATGGCGACCGTAGTTGCCGGACGCCGCCAACAACAAACGCGGCTCCGGGATCGGGGCCAGCAGCGGCGTGCCATGGAACGACACCAGTGCCCCAGTTTCGCTGAGCTGGGCACTCGCGTGGTCGCTCATTTCCTCGACGGCACGCCGGCACTGATCGGCCAGCGCCAGTGCGGGAGCGCCGCCTTCGAGAATGCCGCGCACATCCGCAGGGATAAGCCTCGCCACACCAAGATGCCGGCGCAGCAAGATCAGGTCGAGGATATTCCCATCGCTCATCAGCAGGCCGGGGTGGCCCTTTTCCCCACAGTCGATAGTCACGAATTTCATCTTGCTGTCTCCTTATGCCTGCGCCTTGCCAGTCGGTATGGACGCCCACCCAACCATCTGCCAGCCGAAGGAAGCCAACACCCATACGCTCTGGAAGAGGCTGTCGATCAGCCGCTTCTCGCCACTGGACATGCCCTGGATCGCAATGTGGCCATGAACCACCGCGGTATCCCCGTACACCTGGACCGCTGCCGCCGTGCGCTTGATGTCGAGGTACTTCACCGCCCCGCTCGCGATGGAGGCGAGGTATTGCTGCTTGTCGTCCTGCCTCGCGCTGCCGTGGATGTAGACCAGGTCGCCGCCCAGCAGGCGGTCCAGGCCTGCCATGTCACCGCCGATCATCGCGGCATGCCGCTGGTCGTCGGCATTGAGGACCGAGGTGATCTTGCTTTTGGTTTCGTCTTTCATATCGATTCTTCCAGGCCATCGGATGAAGGCTGACATCCGATGGCTATTTTTTGCTTATATCAATAGATTTAATGTGCGGACCATGGCCGCCGGTTATCGCGTCATTGCGCCATGGAATCCGCCACCGATCCGCCTGTCTTCGGATCCTTCAACGCGCGGCTGCCGGCGCCTGACTGGCCGGGGGCATGGGCAGGAATCAGCCAGATGGCGAGCGCAGAGATCGAGCAGATGGCAGCCATCACCATCAGCGGCGCCGTCAGGCTTCCGGTCCGCTCCTGGCCGATCCCCATCAGGTAAGGCCCGATGAAGGAACCGAACGACGCAACCGTGTTGACCAGGGCCAACCCGCACGCGGCGCTCTGCCCGACCAGCAGCGTGGACGCCAGCGCCCAGGCGGGCGGAAAGCACGCGAACAGGAAGGCGCAGGCAACGCTGAGACCGGCTATGGTGACGTAGATGTTGGTGCTTGCCTGGACGCTGATCACGAAGCCCAGCGCTCCCAGGAGGACTGCGAAACAGAAATGTCCGCGACGCTCCTGGAAATAGTCGGACGAGTAGCCGAGCAGCAGCGTCACCAGCACGGTGCCAATCCAGGGAATGGAGGCGATCAGGCCGATGTTGCGGAAGCCGCTGACGCCGGCCGACTGCACCATCGTGGGCAGCCAGAAGACGATGCCGTACAGGCCGAGATAGCCGCCCGCCATGATTGCGCCGAGTGCCCACGCGCGCCAGTCCTTGAACGCCAGGAACCAGCCGCCCGACTCATGCCTGGAGGCACGATCCCTTGCGATTGCGTCGAGGACGACGCGCTTCTCATGTGGGCTGAGCCACTTTGCGTCCTGGGGCTTGTCCGCGACCAGCAGGAAGAACACGAAGCCCATCAGGATCGCCGGGATGCCCATGACCACAAACAGCCATTGCCACCCGGCCAGCCCGGCCGTGCCGGACATCGACTCCAGGATCCAGCCGGACAACGGGCCAATGAACAGGTTGCTGATCGGGAACACCAGCAGCAGCAATGCCATGACCCGGCCAAAGCGCGCCCGCGGGAACCAGCCGGACAGGTAATAGACGATGCCGGGGTAGAAGCCAGCCTCCATGAGGCCCAGCAGGAACCGGGCCATATAGAACTGCTCCGGCGTGCGCACCAGGATCGTCCCGACCGTGACGATGCCCCAGCTCACCATGATCCTGGCAATCCATTTCTTCGCACCCACGCGCGCCAGGATGACGTTGCTCGGCACTTCGAACAGCAGGTAGCCGAGCGAGAAGATCCCGGCCCCAAAACCGTAGGCCGCGGCTGACAGGCCGAAGGCCTCGGTGATCTGCAACTTGGCGAAGCCGACAATGAAACGGTCGAACAGCGCAATCATCGAACAAATGAACAGCAGCGGCAGGATGCCTCGCGTCACGCGCCGAAATACCTTGTCCTCTTCTTCCTTGCCGATCTCCGCCGGCAAGCTTGTCCTGATAGTCGAATCAGAATTGATCATGGTGAACCCTTCTCTTTCTGGATGAGCCAGCCCTTGCCGAGACGCCGGCAAGGGACGGTGAATCGCGTGGCAAGACCCAAAGACCGGCATGCCAGCCCCGGGACAGCCTCCGCCTCAGGGCGCGACGCGCTCGTAGATCGCCAGGTCGTGCTCGGCGAACAACGGGATGCCTTCCTGCAGGAATCTCTTGAAATGCGGCGTCTGCTGATGCGCCTGCAGCGCCGCCAGATCCCGGTAGACTTCGTAGACGACAATGCGCTCGTCGCCGTCCTCGGCGGTCGTCACATCGAACTGCAGGCAACCTGCTTCGGTCTGCAGTGCCGCCATGCGGTTCTTCTCCAGCTCATCCAGCAGTTGCTGCCGCTTGCCGGCCTGCGCCTGGCAGGCCACCACCACCACTTGCTTTCTCTCGCTCATCAGTCTCCCCTCTTGCTTGTTGTGTATTGCTTCGCTGCGCCGGGCGGGCGACCTGTCGCGTGCCGGCCGAACCGCCTCAGCCGCGCCCGGTCACGGTGCCGTGCGTGACAGCCGCACCGGCTGCCGCACTTCGAGAAGCGGTGCGCCTTCGGTCACCCATCGCTTGTGGTGAGCGGTCTGCGCGTGTGAATCGATCGCCGCCTGGTCCCGGTAGACCTCGTAGTACATGATCTTGGTCGGATCGTCCTTGTCGACGCTGACGTCGAAATGCAGGCAGCCCGGCTCCGCGCGGGAGGCTTCCGCATTCGCCAGCAACTCCGCCATCAGTTCCTTCACCTTGTCGCTCCGGATCCGGCAGCTCACTGCCAGGACCACGTTCCTTTCGCTCATCGCTTCTTCCCCTTCAGTAGATTGATCTGCTCGCAGACCGTACTGCCTGGCGCAGGCGCGGCCAGGCACGAACATCCATCACGCGGACGTAAACGCTTGCGGCACAGAGGCCCAGGCCGCCATTTGCCATTGCTTGTCCGACCTGACCCAGACGCTCTGGAACAGGCCGGTCATGCCCTTGCGGCTGCCCTCGCGCAACACACTGAGTGAAAGCTGTCCGTGCATGACGGCGGTTGGCCCATAGACCTGCACGACTGCCTCCGACCGCTTCAGCTCGACGTATTTGACGAGGCCGCTCGATACCGCCTTGAGATAGGCAGCCTTGTCTTCCGTACGCGCAGTCGCATGCGTGTAGACCAGGGAATCCGCAAGCAACGCATCCAGCGCGGCCACGTCGCCGGCCAGCATGGCCGCATATCGCGCGTCATCCGCCGCCATCACCGCCGCAATGTCGGCGCTCATCTTCTCGTTCATCTCCACCACCTTTTCGAGTTTTCAGGGTTGCCCCGGACAATCTTCGGAGCCTCAAAACTAATGATAATATTTATATACTTTTATGAGGCAAGATCAATCAGGGATTCCCCGCGCGACCCGGTCTCGGGCGGCGCGAGCCTCACATATTCGCCTCGCCCGGCAACTGAAATTCGACGGCCAGCGCTCGCGAATCAACAACTTCGATACAGCCACCTCGTCAATTCTCATGGATATCAAGCAACTCCGTGCATTGCTGGCCGTCGCAGAGACCGGCAGCACGACCAAGGCGGCGGAACGCCTGCACATCGTCCAGCCCGCCGTCTCCCGCCACATCCGGCTTCTCGAGGAGGAGCTGGGCGTCGAACTGTTCGAGCGCGAACGGCACGGCATGCTGCTGACCGATGCCGGCAAGACCCTCGCGGAGTACGGCCGGCGTGCGCTGCGCGAACTGGATCGCGCCAGGGCTGAGATCCAGCCCGCCGCGGGCCTGGTCTCAGGCACGGCGGACATTGGCCTCCTTCCCAGTTGCGGCGAACTCCTGGCGCCGGAGCTGGTTGCCACGCTAAGGGACCGGCATCCGCAGCTGGGCGTCCGCCTGACGGTAGGCTATGCCGGGCATTTGCGGCAGTGGCTCGAGTCGGGCGAGGTGGATGCCGCGCTGATGTATGACGACAAGTCGGTCACGGGCCTGCAGGTGCAGGCCCTGCTCGACGAGCAGCTGTACCTGGTGGGGCGGCCAGGCACGCTGCCACAGGCCGGGCCGCTTTCCGTCATGGACCTGGAGGGACTGGCGCTGGTGCTGCCGAATCCGCCGCATGGCCTTCGCAATGTGGTGGAGCATGCTTATGCCGTTTCCGGTATTGACCTCGTTATTGCCGCCGAAACCAATTCGCTCAGCGTGCAGAAGTCGCTGGTAGCGAAAGGCTTCGCCCATACCATCCTGCCAAGTTCCGCCATCTCCGACGACCTGGCGCGTGGCACCCTGGCCGCCGCGCCCATTGCCTCGCCGGCCCTGTCTCGCCGCATCCTTCTTGCGCGGCTTGCCACACGCACCCAATCCACCGCCGCCTCCTGTGCGACCGCCGCGCTCGTGTCGCTGATGAAGCGCCTGGTGCAGGACGGCATCTGGCGCGGTGCGACATGGATCGGCGCGTAAAAAAAATCGCCATGGCATCGCGGCTGCTCACGGGGTGCCAGCGGATCGCGAACGGATTGGCCGGCGGCGCCTCCGTAATGATCCAGACACTCCTGGCCTGCCTGGCAAGAGGTTCGGACCTGGATTTGTCATCGAAAAATGCAAGGCATTCGCTTCGGTGGATCAGTGGTCATGATGTTAGAACTGATACTCATCGAAGGTGAAATTCAACTTGCTGATCTGAAGGATCAGTTAACGTGATACCGGGCGCCGCGACGCAATCCGGTATGTCAGGGACGATTTGGCAAGAAGGCCGGATCGCCGCACCAGGACAGCGCGGTTCAGCGCTTGGATGTCGTCGTCGGACCAGCCGCGGCCAATGCCTTCAGCTCGCGGGTGTTGAAGAAGTGCTCGCGCACACAGGCGCCGTCCCTCGACGTCGAGGTCTGGTGGTCGGCGTCGATGCATTCCATCGTCCGCCGCGCCAGGATGCCGGCCTTGTCGCCATTCACCGCATGATCCATGCCCCGCATCACGCCAGGCGCGCCCGGGCATCAAGCCGGATCCAGGACGTCCGACCTCGGCTGGAACCGGTGGATATGAATCGTCTGCCAGACGCCGGCCTGATAGAACGGATCGGACCGGTTAAAGGCGATCACGTCCTCCTTGCTCCTTGCCCGGACCAGGAACAAGCTACCGATCATGTGCTCACCCCCGTCGGACATCAGCGGGCCGCGCAGCACGCATTCGACAGGCGCCGCGGCCAGGTAGGCACGGTGCGCGTCATGGCTTGCCAGCCGGCGCGGCAGCGCGTCGGCATGGTCCAGGCAATGGATGATGAAGTACGTGTCGTCCGGGTCCATCGGTGCTGCTCCGCATGCTGCCATCAGGAGACTCCTGGCACGGGCGGCGCGCTCGCGGCCGGCATCGGCGTCGAGGCCCAGGCCAGCATCTGCCATGCGCCCTGATGGCGCCTCCACACGCTGAGAAAGCGGTTGTCGAGCGTGCGCTCCGCCCCGTCCACCACGGCCCTGAGCAGGGCCTTGCCCTGCATCACGGCCAGGTCGCCGTAGATCGCCTGCCCCACCTCCGCCAGGCTCGCATGCAGGTAGCGCACCCGCCCGCTGCGGATCGAGCCAAGGTACTCCGCCTTGCTCTCGCGCAATGCCGAGGAGTGCGTATAGGAAAGCTCGTCAGCCAGCAGGGCATCGAGCGCAGCCAGGTCGCCGGACAGCATGGCGCGATACCGCGCCTGATCGGCTTGCGTGAGTGCGGCAAGGTCCGCGGGTTCGCCCAATGCCATCGTCGTGGTCTCCAGGTCAGCCATGAAGGTAAGCCTTCACCAGGGTCTTGTCGTTCAGCAGCGCCTGCCATTCGCCGCGCCGGACTTCATGGATCACGCGCCCCACTGACAGCACGTAGGCGCGATCCGTCATGTCCGCGGCGATCGCCACGCTTTGTTCGACCAGCAAGATGCTCAGCCCACGCGCGCGCAGCTGGTTCAGCACCGCCAGAATCTCCTTGACGATGCGGGGCGCCAGGCCGGTGGTGAGTTCATCCATGATCAGGAGGTCGGGCTGGAGCAACAGTGCGCGCGCGATCGCCACCATCTGCTGCTGCCCGCCGGACAGCAGCCCGACCGCGCTGTCGGCACGTTCGCGCAGCAGCGCAAACAGATCGCATACATCGTCATAGGTGTAGCGCAGCGCGCCGCCGCGGGCGCGCTTGCCGGCATGCTCGGCCAGGCGCAGGTTGTCGCGCACCGACAGCTCGGCGAACAGGTTGCGGTTTTCCAGCACTACGCCGATGCCATGCCTGAAGCGGCGATGCCCGGGGACATGGCCGATCTCCGCCCCGTCCTTGACGATGCTGCCGGCCATCGGCCGGATCAGGCCGGCCAGCGTGCGCACCAGCGCGGTCTTGCCGGCGCCGTTGGCGCCCACCACCGCCACCGCCTCGCCCGGCGCGACCGTCATGTCGACATCGTGCAGCACCGGCACCGCGCCGTAACCGGCGCGCAGGCCTTTCACGTTCAGCATGGTCAGACTCCCAGATAGGCTTCACGCACGCGCGGATCGGCCTGCACCTCGTGCAGCGCCCCGCTGGCGATGATTTCACCGTAATAGAGGACATGGGCCGTGCCGCAGATCGTCATCAGCCCCATGTCGTGCGAGACCAGCAGGATGGTCATGCCCTCCTGGTGCAGGCGCACGATCCATGCGCGCAGCAGTTCGATCTCTTCGCTGTTCAGCCCCGACGACGGCTCGTCCAGCAACAGCAGTCCCGGATTGCCGATACAGGCACGCGCCAGTTCGACGATGCGCCGCTGGCCGGCCGGGAGGGTGCCGGCCCGGAGCTGCAGCAAGCGCTCCAGCCCGAATTTCCCGGCACATGCCAGCGCCGCATCGTGCATGGCCGCCAGCTCGCGGCGCGACGCCGGCGTGCGCAGCATCGCCTGCAGCACGCCCGCGTGGGTGGCCTTGTGGCAGCCTGCCATCAGGTTCTCGAGCACGGTCATGTGCTCGAACACCTGCGGCGTCTGGAAGGTGCGCACCAGGCCGGCGCGGCTGCGCTGCTGGACGGTGTCGGCGGTGATGTCCCGCCCCGCCAGCGACACCTTGCCCCCCTTCGGGCGCAGGAAGCCGGAGACGATATTGAAGCAGGTGGTCTTGCCGCTGCCGTTCGGGCCGATCAGGCCGACGATATGGCCGGCCGGCACGTCGAAGCTGACATTGCGCAGCACCTCCAGCCCGCCGAAGCTGTGCGCGACCGCGTCGAGGCGCAGCAATGCCTGCGCCGGGCGCACGGCTTGTGGCGCCGTGCCAAAAGCAGGAACGGGATGGTTCATCTTGCCTCCTTCAGTCCAAGCATGCGCTGCAGCGCACCAGCGATGCCGCCCATCATCCCGCCGGGCATCAGCGTGACCACCAGCACCAGCACCGTGCCGAACAGCACCTGGTGGAAATCCCCCAGCCCGCTCAGCAGTTCCGGTACGAGCGAGACGAACAGCGCGCCAAGGATCACGCCATAGGTCGAGCGGCCCCCCGCCACCACCGGCACCAGCAGGAACACGATGGAACGCTCCGCCGTAAAGCTCTGCACGCTGACGAACGACACGTAGTGGGCAAACAAGGTTCCGGCCAGCGAGCCCAGCATGGCCGACAGCACGAACATCGAGGTCTTCAGCCGGTGCATGTCCACGCCCAGCACCTGCGCCGCCGGCGCGGCATCGCGCATCGCCCGCATGGCCAGGCCCGGGCGGCCCTTGACCAGGTTGTCGACCAGCCACAGCAGCACCGCGAGCAGCGGCCAGACGAAGTAGTAGTAGCGCTCCGGGGTGTCCAGCACATAGCCGAACCAGGACAGCTTGGGAATGCCGCCGATTCCCAGCGTGCCGCCGGTCAGCCAGTCCCACTCGAAGAACAGCACGTTGGCGATGCTTCCCACCGCCAGCGTCGCCAGCGCCAGGAAGAAGCCGCCCAGGCGCAGCACCGGCACGCCGATGGCCGCAGCCAGCGCGGCGCTGATGACCAGTCCGGCAGCCGCACCGGCCAACGCCGGCCAGCCCAGCGCCGTGGTGCAGTACGCCGAGGCGTATGCGCCGATGCCGTAGAACGAGGCCTGCGCCAGATTGACGATGCCGCACTGCCCCAGCAGCAGGCCCACGCCAAGGCCGCCCACGGCCAGGATGGCGGCGAAGTTGAGCAGATCGACGTGATGCCGCGACAGCAGCTGCCCGGCCGCCACCCACAGCAACACGCCAGCCAGGATGAACGCGCGTGACGGGTTCATGGTTATCCTCCCTTGCGCCCGGCCCGGCCCAGCACGCCGTTGGGCAGCAGAATCATGATGACGATCAGGATCGACAGCGCGATCACGTCGCGATAGCCAGACGGGAAACCCACCACCGCCAGCGATTCGGCCAGGCCGAGCAGCAGGCCGCCCGCCACGGCCCCGAGCGGATTGCCCAGGCCGCCGAGAATGGCCGCGGCGAAGCCCTTCAGCGTGAGGCCGATGCCCATCTGGTAGTTCATCGACAGCAGCGGCGTGACCAGCACGCCGGCGATCGCGCCGAACCCGCCGCCGAGCAGGAACGTGTACGTGCGCATGCGGCGCACGTTGATGCCGGTGGTGGTGGCGCCATCCGGATCGAGCGAGGCAGCGGTCATGGCCAGGCCCGCCAGGGTCCTGGTGTAGAACAGGCGCAGCGCACCGACCAGCAGCACCGCAATGCCGGTCAGCGCCAGCGCATGCACGGGCGTGGTGGCGCCGAACAGCTCCACCACCCCCTCCCCGCCAATCGCCGGCAGCAGGTGCGAATCCCGGCCGCCGAAGTAGAGCGCCGCGGCCGACAGCGCAAAGGCCAGGCCAATGGTCAGCAGCAGGAAGCTCTCTTCGCCGGCGCCGCGGCGCAGCATCGGCCGCACGAACAGCACGTCGATGGCCAGGCCGCTGGCGGCACCGGCGGCAATGCCGCCGGCAATCGCCAACGCATATGGCAGGCCCAGCGCCTTCAGCGCGAACACCGCCACCAGCGCGCCGATCACCGCGAACTCGCCCTGCATCGCATTGACGATGCGCGTGCCCTTGAAGATGATGGCCATGCCCACGCCGATCAGCGCGTAGACAAAGCCATTGGTGATCCCGGACAGGATCGCCTGGAATACGAGGGTGGTGGACATACCAGCTCCTTTCCCGCGACCGTCGCAGGCTATGGTTTGGCCTTGTAGGGCAGCCGCTCGAACTGGCCCTTCTGCAGCTTCGAGTACGTGAAGCCGGCCAGCGTCATGCCGCCCATATCGGGCGCGGCGAAGTCGTAGCCGCTGGTGACGCCCTGGTAAGGCCGGCGCAACGCGCTGCACAGCTTGTCGCCCGGCGCATCGGCACCGGCCGCCTTCAGGCCCGCGGCCAGGGCCATGACCGCATCCCAGCCCACCGCCGAGAAATGCTTGGGCAGCTTGCCGTACTCCTTGCGGAAGGTCTCGACAAATTCCTTCTGCCCGGGCAGCGGGTCTTCGGACACGATGAACTCGGGATGGATGATGTTGTCCGCGGCCTCGCCCATGGCCTTGACGGTCTCGTAGGTAGCCGTGCCATGCACGGAGATGATGGGAACGCCGACCTTCAGCTGGCGCACGTTGCGGAACGGCGCGGGCGAGGTCGAGATGACGATGATCGCATCCGGCGTGGCCGCCTTGATCTTGGCCGCCTGGGTGGTGACATCGGTGGCGGCGATCTCGAACTTCTCCACCTGTATGAAGCTGACGCCGTACTCGCGGTCCAGCGTCTTCAGGCTGGTCCATACCACCTGCCCGTAGCCCGAGTCATGCAGCACGCCGACGCGCTTCAAGCCGTTGTCGCGCGCATAGGCCAGCACGGCACGCGCGTTGAGCTCCTGCGACGGCGTCAGGTGGAACACACAGTGGCGTTCACGCTCCACCGCGGGCCCCAGTCCCGAGAACGAGAACAGGGGCACCTTCTGCGCCTGTGTGATGCCGCCGATTGCAACCGTCTGTGCAATGCCCGATGGCCCGACGATGGCGCGAACCTTGTGCGTATGGAGCAGCGCGTTCGCCTTGGCGACGGCGGAATCCGGGCTGGAGCCGTCGTCTTCGACAATCATTTCCAGCGGCCGCCCGCCAATGCCCCCACGGGCATTGACGACCTTCTGCGCCAGCAGCGCGCCTTCGCGCTCGGCCTGGCCCACGGCGGCAAGGCCGCCGGTGATCGAGAACAGGCCGCCGATGCGGACCGGTTCGGCGCCGGGCTTGCCCTGGGCCAGCACCGGCGGCATCGCCAGGGCCAGGGCAAGCCCGGCGGCGACGAACAGGGCGCGTGGCGCCCGGGTGATCGGGTTGTGTTTCATGTCTCCATCCTTCTTTATAGCTATCGGGTTGGCCCGATTACACTGCGCCGGGCTCGCCTGCCCACTCGAGCACATCGGCCAGCGCGGCGATGTCGAGATGGTCCTGCCGGCGCTGCTGCATCAGCGCCAGGTATTGCCGCACCAGCGACGACATCGGCAGCGCGACCGCGTTGTCGCGGGCCACCGCCAATGCCAGGTCGAGGTCCTTCACCACCAGCGAGATCGGGCCGACGGCGGCGTAGTCGCGCTGCTTGAGCTGCTCTGCCTTGGTGCGGTAGTGGGCGCTGCCGACGATGCTGTCGTTGATCGCATCGACCATCAGCGCGCGGTCCAGCCCGGCGCGCGCGCCGAATGCCAGCCCTTCGCCGATCACCGCGGTGCTCATGAACACCATCATGTTGATCATCAGCTTGATGACGCGGGCCTCGTCCGCGCCGCCCACGTAGGACTGGCGCGCGGTCAGGCACGCCAGAATGGGCTGCACCGCGTCGAAGGCCGGCCGCGGCCCGGACACGAAGCAGCTCAGCTGCGCGCTGGCCGCCAGCGATACCGTGCCCGACACCGGCGCGCGCAGAAAAGCGGCGCCGCGCTGCACGAGCGCGGCGGCCACCTCGGCCGAGGCGTCGGGCGAGACCGTGCTCATGTCGACAAAGACCTTGTCCGCCGTTGCGGCCCCGGCAACGCCGCCAGGGGCCAGGAACAGGTCGCGCAGCCCGCCATCGTCGAAGATCGTCGAGAACACCACATCGGATTCCGCCACCAGTGCCTGCGCGGACGGCGCCACCGCGGCCCCGGCAGCGGCCACCGCCTCGCACTGCGCCGGCACACGGTCGAAGACCTTGAGCAGGTAGCCGGCTTTCAGCAGGTTCAGGCACATCGGCCGGCCCATGGCGCCAACGCCGATCCATCCAAGCCGCGGTGATTGCACCGTGTGTGCGTTGCTTGTGTTGGTCATGGCCCGCCCCCTACTCGACCCTGACGCCGGACAGCTCGACCAGCTTGCGGGTCTGGCGGGTCTGCGTCTCGATGTACTGCGAGAACTGCGCCGGGCTCAGCTTCATCGGCACCATCCCCTGCGCGGCGAAGTGCTTCTCGACGAAGTCCTTGTCGTCCAGGATCTCGCGGATGGTGGCATTCAGCTTGTCGACCACTGCGCGCGGCACCTTGGCCGGGGCCAGCACGCCGTAGACGGCCGAGATATCCATGTCCTTGTAGCCGGCTTCGGCAAAGGTCGGCACCTGCGGCAGCGCGCGCGTGCGCTTGTCGCCGCTGACGGCGAGCACCTTGAGCTTCTTTGCCGCAACAAAGCTCTGGATCGTCGGCAGCGCCGGGAAGGTCATCAGGATCTGGCCGCCGACGACGTCTGCCACCGCCGGCGCCGAGCCCTTGTACGGCACGTGGACCAGGTCGGTGCCGGCCAGCTTGTTGAACAGCGCGCCCATCAGGTGCGGCTGGCTGCCGCTGCCGAACGAGCCGTAGCTGAGGGCTTGCGGGCGGCCCTTGGCATACGCGGCCAGGTCCTTGACGCTGTCCACCGGCAGGCTGCCCGAGACGGCCATGACCAGCGGCACGTAGCCGATCGTTGCCACCGGGGCAAAGTCGCGCGCGACGTTGTACGACACCGACGGCAGCACCACCGGGTTGAGCACGAAGGTGGCATCGTTGGTGAGCAGCAGCGTGTAGCCGTCGGGCTGCGCCTTGGCCACCGCGTCGGCGCCGATCACGGTATTGGCACCGCTCTTGTTTTCCACCACCACCGGCTGGCCCAGCTTCTCAGACATGCGCTGCGCCAGTTGCCTGGCGATGATGTCGGTGGTTCCGCCCGGTGCGTAAGGCACCACCATGCGGATCGGCTGCGTGGGATAGGTCTGCGCCAGTGCGGCGCCCGTGCCTGCCAGGCAGGCCAGGCCGAAGGCTGCGGCACGCAGCGCGTGAATCGTATGAAATTGCCAGGACATAAGGTCTCCATCCATTGTCTGTGTCGACGGTGCCGGCTCGGACGGCCGGCTGCCGTCAGGGGATCATTCAGTCAAAGAGCCAGGGCTCCAATTGCCGCCGCGCCTGTTCGTAATCCCGGATCTGCCCGGCATGGCGCAGCGCCAGCGCGATATCGTCCAGGCCGTTCAGCAGGCAGTGCTGCTTGAACGGATCCAGCGTGAAGGCAATGGCCTCACCCGACGGCGTCACCACCTGCAGCGCGGCGAGGTCCACCTGCAGCCGGTAGCCCGGCGTGGCCGCGGTCTCGGCGAACAGGCGCTCGACCACGTCCGGCGCCGCGACGATCGGCAGCAGGCCGTTCTTCAGGCAGTTGTTGTAGAAGATGTCAGCAAAGCTGGGCGCGATCAGCGCGCGCAGGCCGAAGTCCTCCAGCGCCCACGGCGCATGTTCGCGCGATGAGCCGCAACCGAAGTTCTCGCGCGCCAGCAGGATCGAGGCGCCGCGGTAGCGCGGCTGGTTCAGCACGAAATCCGGGTTGAGGGGCCGGCTGCTGCAGTCCTGTCCGGGCTCGCCGTGGTCGAGGTAGCGCCAGTCGTCGAACAGGTAGGGGCCGAAGCCGCTGCGCCGGATCGACTTCAGGAACTGCTTGGGCAGGATGGCGTCGGTATCGACATTGGCTCGGTCCAGCGGCGCCACCAGGCCGTCCAGCGTGGTAAAGGCTCTCATTGCTCGGTTTCCTCCGGTGGTCTACAGCGAACGCACATCGATGAAGTGGCCCGCCACCGCGGCCGCGGCCGCCATCTGCGGGCTGACCAGGTGGGTGCGCCCGCCCGGCCCCTGCCTGCCTTCGAAGTTGCGGTTAGAAGTGGAAGCGCAGCGCTCGCCGGCCGCCAGGCGGTCATCGTTCATGCCCAGGCACATCGAACAGCCCGGTTCGCGCCATTCGAAGCCGGCGGCGATGAACACCTGGTCCAGCCCCTCGGCCTCGGCCTGCGACTTGACCAGCCCGGAGCCCGGCACCACCAGCGCCTGCCTGATGCGCGGCGAGACATGGCGCCCGCGCAGCACCGCCGCCGCGGCGCGCAGGTCTTCCAGGCGCGCATTGGTGCATGAGCCGATGAATACCTTGTCCAGCGCGACCGCCTCGATCGGCGTATTCGGCAGCAGGCCCATGTAGTCCAGCGCCTGCTCGATGCTCTTGCGCCGCACCGGGTCGCGCTCGTCGCGCGGATCGGGAATGCGCTCGCCGACGGCCACCACCATTTCCGGCGAGGTGCCCCAGGTCACATGCGGGCGGATCGCGGTGGCATCCAGCTCCACCACGGCATCGAAGGCGGCGCCCGGATCGCTGCGCAGCGTGCGCCAGTAGCCGGTGGCGGCGTCCCACATCGCACCGGCCGGTGCCTGCGGGCGACCGTCCAGGTAGGCCAGCGTGGTTTCATCCACCGCCACCATGCCGGCGCGCGCGCCCGCTTCGATCGCCATGTTGCACACGGTCATGCGCGCCTCCATGCTGAGGCCGCGGATCGTGCTGCCGGCAAACTCGATCACGTGACCGGTGGCGCCGGCGGTGCCGATGCGGCCGACCAGCGCCAGCGCGATGTCCTTGGCGGACACGCCACGGGGCAGCTCGCCCTCCACCCGCACCAGCATCGACCTGGGCTTCTTCATCCACAGGCATTGCGCAGCCAGCACCTGCTCGACTTCAGAGGTGCCGATGCCGAAAGCGAATGCCGCGAACGCGCCGTGCGTGGACGTGTGCGAGTCGCCGCAGGCAATGCTCATGCCGGGCAAGGTGGCGCCGCGCTCCGGACCGACCACGTGCAGGATGCCCTGGCGCGGATCGTCCATGCCGAAGTTGACGATGCCGGTGTCTGCGCAGTTCTGGTCCAGGGCCTCGACCTGCGCGCGGCTGACGGGATCGGCAATGCCCAGCTTGCGCGCGGTGGTCGGCACGTTGTGGTCGGCCGTTGCCAGCACGGAAGCGGCGCGCCACACCTTGCGCGCGTTCAGGCGCAGGCCTTCGAAGGCCTGCGGGCTGGTCACCTCGTTGACCAGGTGGCGGTCGATATAGATCAGCGCGGGTCCGTCCGGCTCCTGGTGGATCACGTGGCTGGCCCAGAGCTTGTCGAGCAGGCTCGCCGGGCGGTCGGGTTCAGTCATGGGGGTCTCTCCTTGTATTTCTCGTGGCGGATGCGGGTTACCTTGCGCCCACCCACTCAGGCACCGGATGCAGCTCGGTGCTCTTGCCGGCCTTGACCACCTGCCCGGAAATATCGTGTCCGACCAGCGCCGGCAGCTCGCGCGCCGCGCCAAGCAGCCGGTCCAGGTCGACACCGGTGTCGATGCCGGAAGACTCCAGCATGTGCACCAGGTCTTCCGTGCAGATATTGCCGGTCGCGCCCGGCGCAAAGGGGCAGCCGCCCAGCCCGCCCAGCGACGCATCGAAACTGTCCACGCCCGCCGCCAGACCGGCCAGCACATTGGCCAGGCCCATGCCGCGCGTGTTGTGGAAATGCAGGGTCAGCGGCACGCCCGGGAACCAGCGCAGGAACGCCTCGACCAGCTTGCTCACCTGGCGCGGGTCGGCCATGCCGGTGGTATCGGCCAGCGTGATGCTGTCCATGCCCAGTTCCAGGTAGCGGCCCGCGGCCCACTTCACCCGTTCCGGCGCGATCTCGCCTTCGAACGGGCAGCCGAACGCGGTCGCCACGCAGCCGCTGACAGCCAGATCGGCCGACTGAGCCAGCTGCATCACGCCGCGGAACTGCTCAAGCGACTGTTCGCAGGTCATGCGCATATTGGCCAGGTTGTGCGTCTCGCTGGCCGACATCACCAGGTTGATCTCGTCGAGATCGCACTCCAGTGCGCGCTCGCAGCCGCGCGCATTGGGCACCAGCGCGGTGTAGACCACGCCCGGATGGCGGCGGATGCCTTTCGCGACCGCCTCGGCATCGCGCAGGTTCGGGATCGCCTTGGGCGAGACAAAGGAGGTGATCTCGATCCTGGCCAGGCCGGTTTCCGAGAGGCGGTCGATCAGCGCGATCTTCTGTTCGGTGGGGACGAATTCAGGCTCGATCTGGAAGCCGTCGCGCACGGACACTTCATTGATGCGCACGCGCCGGGGGGCATTAGGAAGCCACATGGTTCTTTCCTTTCTTTCCTTTTTGTAGGGGGCGGGCCTCAGACCACGCCGGCGGCGCGCAGCGCGCGCAACTCGTCGCCGGCAATGCCGATGCCCGCCAGGATCTCTTCGGTGTGCTGGCCCAGTTCGGGGCCGATCCACCTGGTGCGCCCAGGCGTTGCGCTGAGCTTGGGCACGATGCCGGACAGCTCCAGCGGCGAGCCATCGGGCAACTGGTGCGGCTCGATCATGTCGCGCGCGCGGTAGTGCGCGTCGCTGCTGATCTCCGCCGCGGTGTAGATCTTTCCGCAGGGCACGGCCGCGGCTTCCAGCGTTGCCAGCACCGTGTCGAGGTCATGCGCGGAAGTCCACGCGGTGATGGCGTCGTCGAGCATGGCGTTGTGCTGCACGCGCCCGTCGTTGTGCGCCAGGCGCGGGTCTTGGCCCAGGTCGTCGCGGCCGATGGCGGCCATGAAGCGCCGGAAGATGGCGTCGCCGTTGCCGGCGATGATCACGTACTGGCCGTCCTGGCACGGATAGGTATTCGACGGCGAGATGCCCGGCAGGCTGGCGCCCGAACGCTCGCGCACGTGGCCGAACTTGGCGTACTCCGGCACCAGGCTCTCCATCACGGCAAACACCGACTCATAGAGCGCCACGTCGACAAACTGCCCTTCGCCCTGGTTGGCGCGCAGGTGGTGCATGGCCAGCAAGGCGCCGATGACGCCATACAGCGACGCCAGGGTGTCGCCGATGCTCACGCCCGAGCGCACCGGCGGCCGGTCGGGATAGCCGCTGACATAGCGCAGCCCGCCCATCGATTCGGCAATCGCGGCAAAGCCGGGGCGGTCCTTGTAGGGACCGGTCTGGCCGTAGCCGGAGATGCGCACCATGACCAGCGCGGGGTTCACCTTGCGCAGGTCTTCCCAGCCCAGGCCCCATTTCTCGAGCGTGCCGGGGCGGAAGTTCTCGATCACGATATCGGCTTCGGTGACCAGCTTGCGCACGATCTCCTGGCCCTGCGCCGAACGCAGGTCCAGCGTCAGCGACTTCTTGTTGCGGCTCTGGCTATACCACCAGAGCGAGGTGCCTTCATACAGCTTGCGCCACTTGCGCAGCGGGTCGCCGTCCTTGGGCGATTCGATCTTCAGCACTTCGGCGCCGAACTGCGCGAGCAGTCCGCCCGCATACGGGCCTGCGATCAGCGAGCCGAGTTCGATCACGCGGACGCCCTGCAGCGGCATCGTTCCGTTGTTCGCTTCGTTAGCCATGGCGGTTTGCTGCTCCTGTGGATACGGTGGTCTGTGATGCAAGATTGGAAGAACCCGCGCGCACGGTAAAGCAACCATTGGCGAGCCCGCCATCGCAAAAAACGATGGCAGCGCTGGCGCGCTATTCGTCCTCGCGCAGCCGGTCCACCAGCAGCCGCGCCACCGCGGACAGGCCCTCATACGCACGCACGCCGATCACCAGCTGGCGCGCGGCCCACGCTTCATCGAGCGCGACGGTGCGGATGCCAAGGGTCTGCTGGTAAGGCCCGGCGCTGGACCTGGGCAGGATCCCCAGGCCCAGTCCCGCCTGCACCATCAGGCACAGCGCGTCGTAGCCGGGCACGTGGATGCGCGGCTTGAACACGCGGCCCGCCTCGCTGGCGGCCTTGGCCAGCTGCAGGTGGATCTGGCTGCCTGCGTGCAGGCTGACAAAGTCGTAGTCGAAGGCCTCGCGGATGGTCACCGAGTGCCGCCCGGCCAGCGGATGCGCGCCGGGCACCACCACGACCAGTTCGTCGCGCCGGTAGGGGAACGTCTCCAGTTCCGCACCCACCGCACCCGCGGTGAAGATGCCGATGTCCGCGGCATTCTCGGCCACCGCGCGCACGATGGCGGTGCTGACGCGCTCTTCCAGGTGCACGTCGATCAGCGGGTACTCGGCCAGGAACGACTTGAGCTGCGCCGGCAGGAACTGCGTGATGGCCGAGATATTGGCCATCACCCTCACCTGCCCGCGCAAGCCGCCGCCGTAGTCGCGCATGCGCACCAGGATGTCATCCAGGTTGTGCAGCACGCCGCGCGCCAGGTGCGCCAGCTCCATCCCGGCCATGGTCGGCTGCACGCCCTTGTTGCTGCGCATCAGCAAGGCCGTGCCCAGCCCCTGCTCCAGTTCGCTCACGCGCTTGCTGACCGCGGCCGCGGCGAGGTGCGCGTGCTCCGCCGCCGCGGCGATGGAGCCGGTTTCGGCCACGGCGACAAACAGGCGCAGCGAAGTGGGGTCGAGTCTCATGATGCGGTGTCTCCCGGATCCGGTGGCCTGCGGTGGCCCCGGTCCTTGTGTTGCAGGCGGTCTGTTGCAGCTAAAATGCGGTCATGACCTCCGCCGCCAAACCATCCGCCCCCGTCGACAACGACACTCCGCCGAAGCTCGAGGAAGGCCACCGCGACTACGTCGCGGCGCTGGCGCGGGGCCTGGCGGTGATCCAGGCCTTTACCGAGACCACGCCGGAACTGACGCTGAGCGAAGTGGCGCAGGCCACCGGCATGACGCCCGCGACCGCACGCCGCGCGCTGCTGACGCTGCAGGCGCTGGGCTATATCGGCGCCAACGGCCGCCGCTTCGTGCTGCTGCCCAAGGTGCTGTCGCTGGGCGCCGCCTTCCTCAGCTCGATGAACCTGCGCGACATCGTGCAGCCGTTCCTGCAGGAGGTGGCCGAGCGCTTCCGCGATTCGGTCTCGCTTGCCATCCTCGACGGCGACAGCGTGGTCTACCTGGCACATGTGCCCAGCCGCAGGCGCATCGCCTTCCGCGCTTCGGTGGGTTACCGGCTGCCGGTCCATTGCACCTCCCTTGGCCTGGCCTTGCTGGCGCACGCGCCCAAGGCCCAGCAGAACAAGATCCTCGACAAGGCGCCATTCCAGAAATTCACCCCGCTGACGCTCAGCGATGCCGACGCGCTGCGCGCGGCGCTGGCACGCGCGCTCGAGCAGGGCTATGCCATCCAGGACAGCCAGCTGGAGCTGGGCGTGCTGTCGATCGCCGTGCCGGTGCGCGACCCGCAACAGCGCGTGATCGCCGCCATCAACTGCTCCACCGAAACCGAGCGCACCAGCCCCGACGAACTGGTCGCCACCCGGCTGCCGGCGCTGCGCGAAGCCGCCGCGTCGATCGAGGCGGCGATCCGGCGCGCGCCGGCGCTGGCGCACTCCATTACCGCCGCCTCCTGAACCGCCTCGCGCGCCGGCTTACTGCGCCGCTTCAGGCTGCAGCACGATATCCAGGTTGACCAGCTGGTAGCCGTCGCGCTCCGGGTGCGGCAGCGCGTCGACGATGTGGTCGTCGATGGTCGAGAAGATGCAGTCGACCGGATTGGCCGGATCACCGGCGAAATACAGCTGCGACGTCAGCGTCCGGTAGCCCGGCTGCATCACCCGGTAGTGGATGTGCGGCGCGCGCTGCCGGTTGCGGCCCAGCCGCTTCATCAACACGCCCACTTCGGTATCCTCGCGCCCGATGATGTAGCCACCCGGCCGGATGGTGAACACCTGGAAGCTGCCATCCGCCTCGCAACGCAGCTTGCCGCGCAGGTTGTCTTCGGACTGCGAGTCGTCTTCGTTCTCATAGCGGCCGAACTGGTTGGGCTGCCATACGATCATCATCGCGCCCGGTACCGGCGTGCCGGTGGCGGCATCCAGCACGCGGCCGCGCACCTCTAGCCGCTGGCCAGGCTCGTCGTCGGTGGCGATATGGCACGGGTTGGAGCCTTCGGCGATCTCGTCCTTGGGGAACGGGCCGGTCACGTTCTGCGGCGTGGCGTGGTCATCGGTGCGTGCCAGGTCCAGCGCGCGCATGGTCAGCCCCATCATGTCGCACAGCATGATCAGCTCATCCTGCTGGGCCACCTTGCCCATCCAGGTGGCGATCCGGTAGAGCTGCTGGTCGGTCAGCTTGAGTTCGTCCAGCATGGCGTGGAAGTGCTTCAGCGCCACGCGGAACTGCGCCTGCAGGACCGGGTCCGCGCCGGGCGCATCGCAGCACATGGCATCGAAGGCGCGTTGCAGGGTGTAGTTGTCGGGGTTGTTCATCGTTGTCTCCGGTGATTCTGTGTCAGTGGCCGGCGGCGGCCATGTCGATGGCGCGGGCGAACAGGGTTCCATCCGCTTTCAGCTTGTGCTTGGCCGGCTTGTGCGTCGGGGTGTGCGGAATGGCATCCACGGCGACGACATAGCGCGGCAGCTTGTGCACGGCCAGCCGGTCCCGAGCCCAGGCGAGCAACTCGCCCGGCTCGACCGACTGCCCGGGACGGAACTGCACCGCCAGCAGGATCTCTTCTTCGCCCAGGTCCGCCGGCACGCCGATGGCCGCCGCTTCCTCGACTGCGGGGTGCTCGCCGAAGATCCGGTCGAGCTCGGCGCCGGACACGTTCTCACCCTTGCGGCGGATCACGTCCTTCTTGCGTGCGACGAAGACGTAGTAGCCATCACTGTCCTGGCGCACCAGGTCGCCGGTGGCAAACCAGCCGTCGCGGAACGCGGCCTCGGTCTGCGCGGCGTCGCGGTAGTAGCCCTGCATCAGCGTCGGGGTGCGGATCAGCAGTTCGCCCGCGGCGCCGGGTGCCACGTCGTGGCCGTCGTCGTCGACGATGCGCGCCTCGGGCACCGGCACGGCCGGGTCCGGGTGCGGCGAGATCAGGCCCATGGTGCCGAGCTTGTGCGGGCCGTTGAACGGATTGGCGATGACGCCGGGGATTTCCGTCATGCCGTAGCACTCGATCAGGCGCGGCACGTGGAATTCCTGCTTCATCACCCGCACCATCTCCTGGGTCTGCGGCGCAATGAACATCTTGGTGATGCGATGGCCCGGCACGAATTCCGCGCGCGGGCGCCGCGCCAGGATGCTGCCGGCAGCAGCCACCAGATTGACCTCGGTCGCGCCGCTCTCGGCCGCGAAGCGCCAGAACGACGACGCCGAGAAGCGGCGCATCAGCACCAGGCAGCCGCCGCAGGCCAGCGCCCCGCCCACCGAATACATCAATGCATTGATATGGAACAGCGGCATCACGCACATCACGCGCTCGTCCGGCTGCAAGTGCAGGCGGCCGACAAAGGCCTCGGCCGTCAGCACGTAGCCGCGATGGCTGTGCATGGCGCCCTTGGGAAAGCCGGTGGTGCCTGAGGTGTAGATGATCAGGGCGGTGCTGCGGTCGCTGTCGACGCCCGGCGCAGCGTTGGCCGGCTGCACCGCATGCGCCGCGATCGACGCGGCCAGCGTCGGCACGCCGTGATCGCCATCCTCGTTGGCGCGCAGCCAGACGTCACCGCCCAGGTCCGCGGCCACGGCCGCGCCGGTTGCGAGCGTGCCGGGCGCGCAGACCAGGCCGCAGACCTGCGCGTGCCGGAATACGTACAGCGCCTCGTCGAGCCGGTATTCGGGATTGGCCGGCACCATGGTCGCGCCGATACGGGCCAGCGCGAACATCAGCACCACGGTGGACGGATGGTTGGTCGAGAGCACGCCGACACGGTCGCCGGGGCGGACTTGCATCGCCTGCGCCAGCCAGTCCGCGGTGAGGGCGATCCGTTGGTCGAGCTGGCGATAGCTCCAGGTCTCGCCCTCGAACACAAGCGCCGGCTTGGCCGGGTGCGCCGCCACGCGGGCGGCAAGGAAACCAGTGAGTGTGGCATCGTGGGCGCGGTACTGCCTGAGCACATCGAGCGGCGCCACCAGCGCGTCGCCGGCAGGGAGTGCGGGCGGCTTCATGATGCTTGCGCCGGCGCGGCGCTGTAAGTGATGGCGTGTTCGGCGGCGTCGGCCAGGATAAAGCCGATGGGTTGCGCACGCTCTTCCTGCAGGTGGGCGATCAGGCTCGCCACGCGGGCCAGCATCGGCACACCCTTGAGCGCGCTGGCGGGATAGCCGGCATCGAGCAGCACCGCGGGGATCGCGCCCGACACATTGAGCGGCAAGGCCTTGCTGTAGTGCTCGGGAACCGCCGCGGCCACCGCCTCGAGCGCGGCGACGTGGTCGCCCGCGATGCCGAGTTCACGCGCGAACGCCAGCAGGCGGTGCGCACGCGGATCGCCCTGCTTGTGCGTGGGGTGGCCAAAGCCCGGCAGCGGCTGCCGTGCCTGCCGCAAGGCCCGCACCACCGCGTGCGCGCTGTCTGCCAGCGTGCCGGCGTCGCGGCCGGCCAGCACTTGCGCCAGCATCTGCCCGGCGGTTTCCGAGGCCCCCAGGATGACCGAGCCGCAGCCCAGCACGCCCGCGGCCACCGCGCCCTGCAGGGCGTCGGGGGCGGCGGCGAGCGTCATGCGCGCGGCCTGCACCGACGGCACCAGTCCGTGTTCGGCAATGGCGACCAGGCAGGCATCGGTGATGGCCACCAGCTTTTCGTCCGGCTGGCGGCCGGTAAGCAGGAACAGAAAGTAGGCCGTAAAGCCGATCTTGCCGATCAGTTCCTGGCTGAGATCCTTGCCATGCACCGACACCCCGTGGAGATCCACATGGGCAATGGCGGTGTGGCCGGTGCGTTTGGCATCCGTCACGTTGTCTCCTATTTTTGCGCTACGCGCAATCTAATGCGATATACGAATTATTTTAGGGCGTGCCACGATGCATTGCAAGGTCGGGAATACCTGCACCGGGAGCCAGCCGGCACTGCGCCAGACGCAGCGCCGGCACATCATCAGGCACGGTCCGACGGATCGGTCTCCCCGATCCGGGCGAGCGCGCCATCGGTGAAGGGATCGACTTCGCGTACCGCGCCGTCCAGATACGGATCGACCTTGCGCGCTGCGACCTTGCGGAACTGCTCGTCCACCAGCCGGCCCGGCTGCGAACGCTGCGCCGACGCGGCCGAGGGGATCGAGCCATGTGCCGCACGCGCACCATCGGCATAGACATCGGGCGACCGCACCGCGGCCTGGGCCGCCGAAGCCATCACCAGCACGACTGCTGCGCCAAACATTGCCGTTTTCATCACTTGCTCCTGTTAAGCATCGAAGAGAAGAGCGCCGGTTCTGGCCGGGGTCTGGGTTCCAGTCCTTCAGTGCGTCGCTCATGGTGAGCAAATATAGTTAAAACCGTACCGTACGGTATTTTACAATTCGAAATGAGTCGTTCTGATTTTTTGAAGCCATGAGCCTGTCACATTGGGAAACGCAGCAGCCTGCCGGCTTTTGGTAGACTGCGCAGAGTCTCCCCCGGCATGGGGCGCGACGCCACGCCTGCACCAGATGAGCTCTCCAGAAAGCGCTTCCCCCCCTGTGGTCCACCACCCGCCCGTGCGCATCACGCGCCGCGGCGAAGAGAAACGCGCGCTGATCCTCAGCACCGCCGCGGACATGTTCCTGGAACATGGCTATGACGGCGTCAGCCTGGATGACATCGTCAAGGCGTGCGGCGGCTCCAAGACCAACGTGTACAGCTATTTCGGCGGCAAGGATGGACTCTTCGTCGCGGTGGTGGAGCGGCTATGCGACCGCTTCCTGGAGAAGACAGAGAAAGGACTGGACCTGTCGCGCTGCAACGCCGCGCAGGGCCTGCACAGGATTGCCCACAGCTTCCTGCATTCGCTGCTGGAAGAACGGCACCTGGCGTTCCTGCGGCTGATCTTTGCGGAGTCGCGGCGCTTTCCGGCGCTGGGCAATGCCTGGTACACGCGCGGCCCGGAGGCAACGTGCGCCTATATCGCGGCCTTCCTGTCCGCGCAGCAGGCCAACGGCATCCGTCTTGCGGCAAGTCCCGAGGCCAGCGCCCGGCTCTTCCACGGCATGGTGCTGGCCAGCGTGCTGCACCGGACGCTGGCCACCGGCATGCGGCCGGACGAAAGCGAGACCGGTGCGCTGGTCAACAACGCCATCGCGGTGATCGTGCCGAAGGACTGAAATCGCAGCGCGGATCGCTCATCGCGCCGGGATGTCCGAGATGCCTTGAATGCGCCATCCTCTGACACAAGGCATCTGATGGGCCAGAAAAACAAAAACCCCGGAAGACCGCGATCTTCCGGGGTTTCGCCGCCATGACTGGCGGAGACGGAGGGATTCGAACCCTCGATCCAGGTTTTGGCCCAGATGCTCCCTTAGCAGGGGAGTGCCTTCGACCTGTATGCCTTGCTGCGCAAGGCTTTGCGGCTCGTTGCACTCGCCGCTCCCTCGACCACGTCTCTTGTCAACTCTTACACCACGCAGTCCGCGTGGAAGGTTTTAGTGTAGCACTTCCCCTGATTCCCGAGGCCATGTAGCGCGAGCATAATTCGCCGACCCGCCTCCAATGGCGTGGCCTCACAACCTGCACCGAGGAACGGGGCGGAAAGCACCAAGTACCGTGCATCCACTTGCAAGGATGACGTACATGGGCACCATCATCGAGCGCCGCTCAAAGCGCGGTATCGCCACATTTCAAGCAAAGATTCGCTTCACCGGCCTGCGCATTGTCTCGCGCACTTTCCTCGACCGCGAGGAAGCGGAGGCTTGGCTCCGCGCCACCGAGCCAGAGCTGAAAGCCCGTTCGCTAGAGACAGCGAGGGAGCAGGCCCACGCGAGGCTGGTGAAGGAGTTCAAGGAGAGGCCGCGCATAGTGACTGATCTGCTACACCGGAACCTACGCGAGGAGACAGTCCGAAAGAAGGGAGCAGAAGCCGAGGCCCATCACACACGCAGCATCCTCAAGTACCCGCTTGCCCGCATCCATCTTGAGAATCTGAACCGGCGGGACATCAAGGAATGGGTGGAACAACGGCTTCAGGACGTTGCACCCAGCACAGTCAATCGAGAACTGAACATCCTCAACGCGGCGTTCAAGCTGGCGGCCAATGAGTGGGATGTAGCGTTCTGCAAGAGCGTTCTCATCACGGTACGTCGCCCACGGAATCCCCCAGGGCGCGTGCGTAGACTCTCATCCGAGGAGGAGAGTGCCCTGCGCCATGCGGGTGAGGAGACACGGAACCCATACGCTATCCCAATTTTGGACTTGGCTCTGGAGACGGCGATGCGGCGAGGCGAGATTCTTGGGCTGGAGTGGGAACGCGTCAGCTTCGAGCATCGGTCGATCCAGCTTATCGAGACGAAGAATGGCACTCCGCGTGGCGTCCCCTTGTCGAGGCGGGCGATGGAAGTACTGCTCACCCTGCGGCGCGTCGCGGCCTACGAACTCGGCCACGAAGGTGAACTCGATTCCGGCCCCGTCTTCCCCGGCCTTACGATCAACGCGTTCAAGCTAGCGTTCACACGCATGGTGAAGCGTGCCGGGTTGGAGAACTTCCGATTCCATGACCTGCGCCACGAGGCCACTTCCCGCCTGTTCGAGAAGGGACTGTCGCAAATGGAAGTGGCGACTATCACGGGCCACAAGGACCCGCGAATGCTGGCCCGGTACACGCATCTGCAAGTCAGCGACTTGGCGCGCAAGTTGGGCTGATTCGCTTATGCGGCGCGGGCCAGCGTGACCTTACAAAGGGGGTAGTTACCGCACCCCCAAAACG